>CAZCKR010000034.1:0-17039 GCA_964499305.1 uncultured Candidatus Bathyarchaeia archaeon
CGCCAGGTACCGGATGACCTTGTTCAGGTCGGACTTGAAGTAGCTGTTTGTAAGAACCGTGCAAAGGTGCAGGGGCGAGGTGATGTAGGTGCACGTGATCCCGAGGAACACTATGCTCGTGTAGTGGATGTTCGGTGCCCCGAAGAGGGGGAGCAGTATGGGGAAGGCTATGCCTACGCCCATCGCTGGGGAGCCCGATACGGCGCCTATCATCATGGGGATGACCATCGCGACGGCGAGCACAGAGATACCTGAGCCTATCACGGCGTCGAAGAGGCTCGTCACGCTCCCCGAAGCAAGTATCATGTCCCGAAGGTAGAGCATGGAGGCCGCGGAGAGGACTATCTCCAGGCTGAAGCCGCCTACGACCATCCTTGACGCGTCACGGTGTCCGACTCTTCCCAGCATGAAGGTCGCGGCGATCCCGACGCCGAGGCTGATCCACACGGGGAGCCCGTACAGGGTCAGCCCCACTGATAGCAGTATGGGAACCACGCCCTTCATGGCCCCGAGGTCAAGCGCCTCGCGGCCGCCGTTCTCCCTCTTCACGGTTATGAATCTGCGGCCCACGATCAACCCGATGGCCACCATGACGAAGAACAGCGGGGACTGGACCCTGAGCCAGGTGTTGATGTGGAAACCCGAGAGGGTCACCGCCATTATCGTCGTGGAAGAGATGGGGTTCGTCCAGTAGAGGAGGTGCCTGAACCAGACGTTATAGTAGGTCTTGTGCTCGGGCTTCAACCCCAGCCTGTCGGCCTCAGGCTCGATGAACGGCGCAGACATGAGGGCCCCGCCCGGCATGCTCAGGAACCCGAAGAGGGCGGGTATCGTCGCGAGGAGCACGCTGCCGGGCAGCACCGTGCTCAGTCCCTCGATGAACCGGACCATGAGCCCCGTCTCCTTCAACGCGTAGCCGAGGACCGATATGAGGGCGACGGCTATGCAGAGGGTCCAGGTGCTCTTCGCCGTCATCGTCTTGAGCAGAACCTCGAATATCATGGACGGGGGCTGCATGGAGGTCAGCCCTATGATTATCGCGGCGACCGTTATGGCTGCGTAGAACTGGATGTTCTTCGCCCTGAGTATGAAGATCGTGACGAACGCAGCTAGGATTCCTACTACTTCCATCATTTGGGGGACCGTGGTCTCTGAGCAAATAACCCGATGATATTTAAACACTAATAATGTGCGGTTACAGCCACGTCTCCCTTCGTCAGTCTATCAAGTCATGACCCTATATCCTCAGTATTGCCCTGACGATCCAGAGGAAGATCTTCAGGGGCAGCAGCAACAGGGTCAGGACGAGGCTCACCAAGAAGGTTACGCCCATCAGAACGGAGGCCACTAGGAGTATGACTCCCAGTATGGCTATCAGGGGTATGAGGAACGCTCCCACCACTACACCTATGTATCACTAGCGATATCTTGGTTTTAACCGTTTCGGTAACCATAGCGAAATAGCTCCATGTATGTCTGAAACATGAAGAAAGGCTACCTGAGATTACTCTGGTTTAAGTTACGCAGCAAGTTTTCTTTGACAATGATAGTAAGAGTCTTTTTTGGAGACATAAGTTACCTCAATGCACGTCATTTTATAATGAGATAAAAGGGAGAATAAAATATGGGAAAGAAAGGGCATGAATGATTATGATAAAATGATTAACATTGCTTTATTTAGCAACAGACATTATCCATATTTTTTAGATGGTTATAAAAAAGTTAAGAAGTAGTTTTGTTTGCCTGAGTCTAATATTAGATCACGGCGGTAAGTCGTATATTACGGTCGCGTCGTCACACACGAAGTCTGCACCATTTATATTATGTTCGTAATCGTCATCGACATAGATATCTACAATCACAAGGTCTGCCCATTCCGCGTCTTCCGGGTTATCAGGTATCCAGTTCCACCAGTTGTCATAGATTCCATCACCCTGCCATCCCAAGACCTACCACTCTGTTATATAGTAGGACCTTAATTTTTCATCGCCGGCAGATTCTTTACCACCCAGAACACGGATACCGTAGCGGAATTTGACGTATTCCGGTGGGTCACCTGAGTGATCTAGGTCTACTTTACATCTGATATTTACGCCTGTTATACCCCATTCCTCCCAATGATACGCATAGAAATACTTCACATCTCCTGTGACGTTCCATGCGAATGCGATCGTAATTGGAAGAACTAGCGATAACAGTGGAATAAGGGTGAGTATCTGCTTTTTATGATTTGGTTTCATCATTCTCTTTTCACCTCCCTCGCGCTGATTTAGGAGAAGATTATTCTTGCAGAAACTTATCAATGGGGAAACGATGGGTCTTGCCTCAAATATTTTATGTCTACATAAATATAGGCTTCTCTTGACTCGGAGTAGATTTTCCATGTGAACGGGTTTTGAAGGCTCATCTCAATGTCGAACTCAGGTTTTGGGCTCTCTATCCAGTAGAAGACTCCGTCTCTATATGTCCAGAGGCTATAGAGGTTACCTTCTGATCTCTGGTGAAGCTGGATCTGAATCGTCGCATTCTGAGGGGCTTCGACTCGGATTTTAATAGAATAGATTCCCCAGAAATCTCCCGTCCTACTCTCCACATACATCCCATAAGGTTCATCGTAGGGAGAGTCATCAAAGTCAATCTCCCAAGCGTAGTTATGGGGAAATAGCAAGAAACTACGAATACCTAGAATCAATACTGCCGTAAATAGAGCAGAGATAGAGTACGTTATCTTCCGGTTAGAGACATCTTTGTCGGGGATTAAGTTGATCGCTGAATCAATACCAGGACACCAGCCCAAGTATCTCAGCGTCAATTTACGGAAGTTCATCGGCTAAACCACTTGTTTTTAGTATTATATGAATTTAAGAACACTTTATCCGTTTATTACTTTACACGTAAAGAATATAATCTTTACGTTAGTTGCGGTATGTGTCTGATGATTTTAAAGAGTTTTTCAAACCTTGATTTATAAAAGTAAAGTTTAAAATTTTTACATGTAAAGTATTAAATGATAGTAGTGCTTCCACAAGCTTACTTAACCAATAGACAGATTAAGATCTGGAGTCTCCTGCTCAGAAATCCATCAAAAGCGGATGTTGGTAGGATACTAGGAATCACTCGACAAGCGGTCTATGATGCTGAGAAGGCAATACTTCTAAAGGTCGAGTCAGCGCTCATCCACGCAGCTGAAGTAAGTAAAATAGAAGTAAGATTCGTGGATTCCACGAAGGGTGTACTTTTAGGGTACAGTCCGGTTACAAGGAACAGGGTTATCATTACTTTCTCAGCAAAGAATGGCGTCCAGACATGGCATTATGAACAAAAAGACTGTGCCAGTTGTCAAATAAGAAAGAAATGTCATGCAAGATTATTAGTTGAAGCCGAAGAGAGAGGCGTGACGCTATCAGATGAGGAATGCCACTTACCTCCTTCAAAATTAGCCCATAGGATTTTCTCAAAAGTGATCCCAGGGCTTCCTCCGTAGCTGCTCCCAGCATAGAACTTGCCGAACTCTATCTGGTCCTTTCCCTTGTAGTTAACCATAGAAACCACCGCCCCTGCGACTGCGCCCCAAACACGTCGAGGACAATAAACGATAATAAGTAAACCATCCCACATTGAACGTCAGCAGGAGGCTCAACACAAATATATATCTTATTTCTATATACACAGTGCATAAACCTTAGAAAAACGATGAAATTAGTCGATATAATCGTTAAACAGCATATGTGTATAGTTTAAATGATAAAAATATGCATTCACTGACGTCAATGAAATATATATGTCAACATGTTTCTTCAAAAAGGTGTCTTAAAACTAAAATACCTAATCAATACACACTATGATCTGTACGGTAAGCCGGTGCCCATATGAGCTTCACTGAAAGGATAGACGTGCTCGACCTGATAATCAACGTCCTAAACGAGCATGAGAAGAAGCTGGACGACATCGTTCAGAGGATGGAGATAATCGTCGACATCCTCGAAGGGCACCCGCAGTTCTCAGAAGCCCTAGTAGAGTATCAGGAACAGGCCGCGTTGATCCCTGGAGGCAACGGCACGGTGCTCATCGTCGACGACGACGAGTTCCTCACAGAGACCTTCAGGATGCTTCTCCAGGACGCTGGCTTCGACGTGGAGACGGCGTCCACCGGGAACCAGGCTCTGCTGAAGGCGAGCCAGACAGACTTCGACCTGGCCATCCTAGACCTGAAGCTGCCTGACACTACGGGAAGCGAGTTGGCGAAGAGGCTCAAGTCGCGTAACAAGGACTTGAACGTCGTACTGTTGACGGGCCACTCGGAGCTCCTGGATAACATGGACCCGGAAGACCTGGGGACGGACGAGGTGCTGTTCAAGCCTATAAGCCCTGAGGAGCTTCTGAGGATAACCGAAAAATTGAGGAGCCGAGCCTAGGCTAATCGAATATCGTTAGCCTTGCTTCAACCATCTGCCTGGGCAGGGCGCCCAGAGTCTTGTCTACGAGCGCCCCGTTCTTGAAGTAGAGAAGGGTGGGGATGCTCATGATGCCGTACCGCATAGAGACCGCCCTGTTCTTGTCGACGTCGAGCTTGGCGAAAGCTATGTTGGTCTTCTCCTCCGCCAGCTGCTCGATTATTGGGCTCAGCATCCTGCATGGCCCGCACCAAGCGGCCCAGCAGTCGACGACCACGTTCTCGTTTTCCTTCACGAACTTGTCGAAGTCGGAGTCTGTTATTTCAACGGTTTTACTCATTACGTTTCAGATACTGGTTCATGGCTGATAAATATAAAGGTATTAAAGATGTTCACCATCATTGAACATAGGTATGAGCCTGAGAGAGATCCAGAGCATCCTCAACGCGCCAGAGATAGGGCCAGAGGAGCTCATAAAGTGCGCCCTCGGGATAAAGACAACCGAGATACAGGCTTACTGTGCGCTGGTCAACACCGGGCCCCTCACAATACAGGACGCCACCGACCTGCTGAGCAAGAGCAGGTCCACGGCCCAGAGGCTCCTCCAGAACCTCGTGGAGAAGGGGCTGGCCACCCGCGAGGAGGAGCTGATAGGGCTCGGGGGCTACAAGTTCATCTACAGGGCTGTGCCCCCTGAGAGGCTCAGAGACTCCATACGCGAAACCCTGGAGAAGTGGTACGAGAGAATGATCACGGAGCTGGACGAACTGCCCCAGAGGATCGTGGAGATGGGGTGTGACGGTGAGAAAAAGTAGACCGGGGGCTAGCACCTGGTCAGGTATTGCTCGTACTCCCATGGCGTGATCTGTGGCCTGCTGGCGGCCCACTCGACGCCGGTGTACTCCAGGTAGCTCTCGTATTCTCTCTGTTTCAGCTCGACCAGGTTCCTGTGGAGGTAGTCACCCAGCGCATCCTTCATAGTGTTGTCCTCCTCGAACCACTCCACCGCCTCTCCGAGGTGCTCGGGCAGCACCTCCACGCCCAGCTTCTTGATGTCCTTCTTGGTGAAGCGATATATGTTGTCGGAGAACGGCTCCGGCGGCTCCATCTTCTTGTCGATGCCCTCTATGCCCGACTTGAGGAGAACCGTCGCCGTGAGGTAGGGGTTGCTGGACGGGTCGGGGTGCCTGTACTCGATCCTGGTCACCGTGTTCTTCTCGCCCGGCGCCAAGGGTACCCTGACGAGGGCGGAGCGGTTCGCGTAGCCCCAGCTCACGTAGACCGGGGCCTCGTAGTGGGGTACAAGCCTCTTGTAGCTGTTGACCAGAGGCGCCACCACCGCCGACATGGCCTTAGCGTGCATCAGTGTGCCGCCGATGTAGTGGCGCGCCGTCTCAGACAGCCCGTGCTCGGCGTCCGGGTCCATGAACATGTTGCGCCCTGTCTCCAGCTCTATGAGGCTCTGGTGTACGTGGCAGCCGCTGCCGTTGATGCCCCAGAAGGGCTTGGGCATGAACGTGGCGGTGGTCTCGTGCTTCTCGGCGATGGTCTTGACGGCGAGCTTGTAGAGGATCACCCTGTCGGCCGTGCCGAGGGCGTCGCTGTACCTGAAGTTGATCTCTTGTTGGCCAGACGCCGCCTCGTGGTGGACTCGGTCGAGCTGGAACCCCGCGGCCTCCAGGCACATGAGGGTCTCCAGCTTCACGTCCTCGGTGGGGTCGAGGGGCGGTAGGTCGAAGTATCCTCCCTTCCCGTAGGGCGCGATGGAGCCGTTCTCGTTGGTGACGTAGAAGTACTCCAGCTCGGGGCCCGTGTTGAAGCCCAGCCCCTTGTTCTCCAGATCGTCCACCGCCCTCTTCAGTAGACCCCTGGGGTCTCCTAGGAACGGTGTCCCGTCTGGGTTGCCGACGTAGCAGAACATCAGGGCTATGCCTGGGGTCTCCCACATGGGGACCAGGAACGTGGACGGGTCGGGGTGGAGGTTGAGGTCGCTCTTGTTTACCTCCGCGAAGCCTAGTATGCTTGAGCCGTCGAAGGCTATGCCGTGGGTAAGCGCGTCCCGCATGTTGTACTCGGGTATCAGCATGGCCTTGGGGCTGCCCATGGGGTCGATGACTATGAGACGGATGTATTTGGTGTCGTGACGCTTGATGAACTCCATAATGGGCTCCACGGCGTCTTCAGTTGTTAATGCCTGATGCATATTGTCCATGAGCGGACTACACGTATATATGGTTTATGGCAAAAACTCTGAACGTTTGTATAGTTTTGCTGTTATTTATGTTACATATGTTAATCGACTTGACGCCTTCAGGGCAAGTTTACTTCTTCACGGCAGAGGTCAGCAAGGCGCCGGCCATGATGAGCAGCCAGCCCCCCGTAGTCAACGGTGACCGTGGAGGCTACTCCTCCGGCTTGGTTCTGACCTGCGCCAAAGAGCCTCCGTCGCATTAAACGTATATATGGTATATGGCAAATTTAATATACATCCGTATAGGTAAATAGTGAATCAACCTACATATGTTAAGGTGTCAAGATGTTTGCACTCGACGAGATAGACAAGAAGATACTCGCGGAGCTCCTCCTAGACTCTAAGAGAAGCTACAGGGAGCTGGCTAAAGCCATAGGCATATCCGCGGCCACGGTGATCAACCACGTCCAGCGGCTGGAGTCCGCGGGGGTGATACAGGAGTACACCGTGATGCTGGACTTTGAGCGGCTGGGGTACGAGCTCACTGTGGTAACCGAGATGACGGTGAGCCGCGGCAAGCTCCTGGAGACCCAGGGAGAGATCGCCAAGCTCCCCTACGTCTGCGCCGTCTACGACGTGACGGGGGAGATCGACTCCATCGTGATAGCCAAGTTCAGGAACAGGAGGGACCTCAGCGAGTTCCCCAAGGACCTGCTCAGCATGCCCTTCGTGGAGCGAACCAACACCCACGTGGTCCTGAACACGATGAAAGAGGACTTCAGGATGCTGAACAACCTCTAGCTCTTGTTTCTATCCAAAAAATGGGGTTGGAAGCCACGCTAGGCTTTTCTCAGAGGCTTCCCGGGTAACGCGCCTGTGTACTCGCCGTTCTCGATGACGGGCACGCCGTTGACAAGGACGTAGAGGATGCCTGAGGCGTATCTCTGTGGGTCCGTGAACGTGGCCTCGTCCTTCACCGTGGCCGGGTCGAAGACCGTCACGTCGGCCTTGCACCCCTCACGTAGGACGCCCCTGTCCTTGAAGCCCATCTTCTGGGCGGGTGCGCTCGTCATCTTCCGCAGGGCCTCCTGGAGGCTTATGACGCCTTCCCTGACGTAGTGGCCCAGGACCCGTGGGAAGGTGCCGTAGGACCTTGGGTGGGGCTTCATGTCGGCCCAGATGCCCTCCGGGGAGATGGCTGAGCCGTCGCTTCCAACCATGCCGTGGGGGCTCTGCATGACGCGCCGGACGTCCTCCTCTGAGAGCCCGAACATGACGCTGGGGACCTGGGTGTCCTCCATTATGAGGAGGTCGAACATGGCGTCCGTGGGGGGCTTGCCCATCATCTCGCCGATCTCCTTCAGGTTCCTGCCCGTGTACTGGGGGTTGTTCTTCGCCTTGGTGACCAGTATGTTCTCGGGCGGGTAGCCGAGTCGCCTCTCATTCTTCATGCGTTCACGGGTGTCTGGGTCGTTGAGGTGCTCCAGTATCTTCTCGGCGCCTCCCTCGTGGGCCCAGTGGGGCAGCAGGGCTGTGAGCCCGGTGCTGCTGGCGATGTACGGGTACTGGTCGAAGGTGACGTCAACCCCCTTCTCCCTGTACTCGGCGACCAGGGCGAGGCTCTCCCGGGTTCTCCCCCAGTTCCTCTGGCCGCTGGCCTTGAAGTGGGCGATCTGGACCGGGGCCCCCACGTTACGCCCGATCTCGCAGGCCTCCTTGACGGCGTCGAGGAGGGTGTCCCCCTCCCCCCTTATGTGGCTGCAGTAGACGCCCCGGTGCTGCGCCACCACCTTAGCGAGCTCAGTGATCTCCTCGGTGTCGCCGTAGACGCTCGGCGGGTAGATGAGGCCCGTGCTCATACCCCAGGCCCCGTCCTTCATCGCCTCGTCTACGAGCCTCTTCATCTCCTCCAGCTCCTCTGCCGTGGGCTTCCTGTTCTCGTGGCCCATCACGTTCTGGCGGACGGTGCCGTGGCCGACGAGGGGCGCTATGTTCACGGCTGCGCCCTGCCTGTCTATCCTGTCCATGTAGTCGGCCATGGTCTCCCAGTCGAGCTTGAAGTCGTCCGGGACGGAGCTCCGATTATACTTTTTCCTATACTCCTTGACGGAGGCGTTCATGGGGGCCGCGCTGCCCCCGCAGTTACCCACCACCTCGGTGGTCACACCCTGATGGGTCTTGCTCAGCCCCCGGGGGTCGATGAGTATCGGGGTGTCCGAGTGGCTGTGGATGTCTATGAAGCCGGGGGCGACTATCAGCCCCCCTGCGTCAATGACCTTCCCTGCCTCGGCTCCCTGCAGGTCGCCTATGGTCTTCACGGTGTCGTCTGCGATGCCGAGGTCGGCCCACCGCCACGGGTTGCCTGTGCCGTCCATGACGCGGCCGTTACTGATGACTATGTCGTACTTCAATTGGTATCATTGATGATTAGTGGCACAACGATAAAGGGTTTAGGAGAGTCTAGGCGTTAGCCAAATATTACGCGGTTTCCTTCTTCATAGCGAGTTGAGGCGCAAGTACAACTACGTTAGGTACACGTGGTGGAGCGAGGTGGACATCAACGAGCTGGGAGGAGAGCTCTCGGCGGAGTTCGAGATCAAGCCCGTCAACGTCCCAGAGAGCACGATGCACGAGTTTTCGCTGTTCAAGGACGCTAGGGACGAGACCCTGGTTAAGGCGGACACCATTGGTGCTTACATCTCCAGGTTCAGGGCGGTGCTGTTCCAGAGGGACAGGGCTCCGTTCACGTCCCGCGACCTGAAGCTGCGGAGGAGGATTCTGGAGGTCTATCCCCGTGATAGGCCTTCGCCTTTCCCGTGGGCGTTCAGCGAAGAGGAGCCCTTCGAGGTAGCCGAGCAGTAGGTTAGACTCTTCTCAGGTACTTGTGTCTCTTGTCTCGGAAGGGGGAGACCCGCCTCTTGTACGCCTCCACCAGCCCCTTGTTGATGAGGCTGGGGATGGCGCCGCTGTCCATCCGGGGCACCTCCTTGCACATGACGTCTCCCTGGCAGACAAGTTCGTATACTCTCCTCTCGGCGGGGGAGAGGTCAAGTTCATCAGACAAGTTATATCAATACATTATCGGCAACGAACGGTAAAAGCAGTTCGATGCCTTGGTTAAACCATATAAAATTGTGGATTGAGCTATTGTCATAGTGCATTGGCAAATAGTTATGTCTTTGTCCTGTTTGCCATCATGGTTCCGTCAGTGTATTAAATATTAAATATAATTAAAAACTGAATACATATGTGAGGAATAAATATGAAATTTTACCTATAAATAATATTATTACTTTTCTTGTCAGTATCCTGCTCCCAAATCGTATATATCTGTCAGGGAGACACCTCTAATCCTTACTAGAATTAGCATCTGAGTGATTTCAAGAAACTTATTGCTATTCTATTGCTTGTTCTAAAACTTAGTATTATATTACAGTCAAGAAATTGGTAAAGCAATGCTGGATACATCGGAGCGAATCAACATCGGAAGAGCCAGATTTATGATTGTAGTGATAATATTGGCTCTTATCTTTCTTGGGGCAAGGATGGGTCATCGGGCTTGGTGGCTAAGAAAAATAGTGAGAGATACAGAGCAAGAAATCG
This sequence comes from uncultured Candidatus Bathyarchaeia archaeon, assembly GCA_964499305.1. Taxonomy (GTDB): domain Archaea; phylum Thermoproteota; class Bathyarchaeia; order TCS64; family TCS64; genus RBG-16-57-9. The sequence goes on from CAZCKR010000034.1 coordinate 10,189, forward strand.
TTGATGTTGGGTTTCAATTGGAAAAACTAGAGTCCCCTATCGGACCTCAACTAGAACCCCCCGTATCAATAGACACACTTGCACAGTTCATCGAAGAAGCAAAATCGGTTGGAGCAGAAACGATATACTTTCTCCCAGGTAATTATCTTTCTGAGGGTTCGAGTTTCTACTTAGGTAGAAAAGGGATGTACCATTACTCCTATGAACTCAATATCGTTCCATTAACAAGGACCATTTTCCCGAGGTATGTGACACCTTCTGAGAAACAAGCCATCGAAATCGGCAGATGTTTTCTCGATGGGGTGGGTCGCAAGACTGGAAGGGTTTTGTTTATCAAGTATGAGGAGAAGGAACCTAATTTCTACTGGGATATAGCACTCAAATCGGATGTTGAATGGGATAGGCTAGATATCTGGGATAGGATGCTTAAATGGGATAGACCTGAAATTAGGGAGATTAGACCTTGCTGGGTCATTAGATTTGAACAAGCGAAAAGACCCGGGCATTTCTACGAAGTTTGGCTAGATGCTTCTGAATATGTCGTAGTAGGAGGAAGTTCATGTAGGTGATTACACCCTACACATCCCTTTTCTACGCATTTCCTAGAAAAAGAGGAGTGTGTTGCTCTAAGGGAATTACGAATTACGCTATTATATTATTATTATCATTATTATCAAGACGAATCCGCCTTTTCAGTACCTATTAGTTGAATCGAAAATACCCCGCGCGCGCAGCCAACTTTCTGAAATCGGCTGAAGTCATTGCATCCTTACTCACTTTCATAACCTTCTTTTTCATCCCAATACCACCATACTTACCTACATCCTCCAATGGAGAAGATTGGTAGAGATGCACGCGCAGTTTATTCTATTGTTTTAAGATAATCAATAAAAATGGATACATCTGTTCCATTTGTTATCAAATTAGAGCTGAATCTATCCCCGATTGGAAATACTTGGGATTCCTGAACTTCATAGCTACCCTGAGGACCACCAACAGAATAATATTTGATATCATTGCCATTTTCTCCAGCCTTCAAGAAGAGAATTAACTCATCTCCCTTATGATACAGAGGAAAACTATCTGGTTCCACAATTTTATTAAGAAAATGATAACCTCCCACCTGAGATACTGAAATAATGTGTGCAGGTTTTTCACCTTTTATCATTTCAAGAATTGTCACCTGATGAACTGTTTCCCATTTAAACGATGTCTGATATGATGTTCTTGGAACACCTCTGATGACAATATCGCTGTCCGTGTAAATCTCAGTAAAATTATGGTAGGAATATGCCCAGCTAACCTGTATCCCTGCATCTAGACCAACATAAAGTAGCCCAAATATAATGAGTGTTACAAAAAAGAATATCTTATACTCGATGCGCATATGCAAATAATGTTTAAAATAGAATTAAAATAAAATGGATTTTAAATTAGGATATTGAGAACGGCATATTGGCGTGCGGTCTCTGAATGCGATGCCTGCAATACTACATCCCGCTTCTCAGACTCTCGCGCGCGGCATTCGCTCAGCTAGCTTACTAAATTCTTCGGGAGTCTCGGCGTCGCACCTCTCGGAGGAGATAGAGGTCTACACAAGGCACAGTGTTTCAGTTGACATAAGCGATAACCAGATAACTCTTGGAGACATCACTGTCGAGACCGTTGAAACAGAGCAGGGTGAAGGCTCAGGCAGCGAAGATGAAGAGGAGAAAAATGGTATCCCAGCGTCACCCACGATATCGATAATCCTGGGTCTCATAGGATTCTACTTTTTATCAAAGTTTAAGCACAAACCGACGTAGAAAAACTGCTCTCACCCTCCGAAGCCACCTGGAAAGAAGGAGGGGAATAAAATCTTCTACCCCCCATAAAAAGAAGGTTGTCTTGAATCCATAAAATTATGGATTATAGTCTTTCCTTGATGGTTTCCCAAGTACCTGTTATCAGAAAGCTTTCTGGCATATTCTCAACCATTTGAATGAACCTGTTCATGGGCACGGCAAACGACAAGCAGTCGGAACCAACGTAAGAACGAGCCGAAGGATCAAACATGCCAAACACGCAACGAGGCGTGTCTCTTCCTCCTTCTAGGTATGGTTGCATTATTATCGAGGAACAACCTGAACAAAAAGGGGCTACGACTCCCTCTCCGATGGCATCGAAATTGGCTAAGGTAAACAACCCGGCGATGACGTCTGGCTCAGCGAAGAATATCACTACCTCCGGTTCATCCGATTCGTCTAACTGGTCCCAGCGCTTGAAGACGAGATACTTTCCCGGTGCAACGAATCTCGACGACTCACGCAGCATTTCTCGCACCAGCTCTGGAGACTTTTTATAGCGTTCTCCTTCGAGTTTTCCGGGGATGCCATAGGAAAGGTAATACTCGAAGCCCTCGTCGATGGTCTCCGAGAACCCAGAGTATCTTTGGCCACCCGGGCATCCTATGGAGGCGGAGCCGAATCGGAGTGGTGTGCCGTTTCTCACTTTGTTGAGGTCAGCGACAAGGCAACGGCTTGCTGATGGATCGTTTTCAGTGATTGCGTCTATGTCTGTGTAGTAAGCCGCTAGGGGAAGCTCGGCTTCGTCGAAGTATTCATTCCAATATTTTAGGAATCTTTCCTTTACTGCCTTATCCATTTATCTCATCCCATCACTAGTTTGTATTTACTCAATAAACATGGTTTCGATTACACAAAAATCAACACAGAGATACTAATAGGTAAGGTCTCGGAGGCCCTGAGGGGTTAAAGCCTCAGCCCTTCAGGTAGCCCCCGAGGTGCTTGACCATGGGCCTGCCCAGGGCGGCCTCCACCACCTCGTAGTTCTCGCTGTACCTGTTGCCGTCGCCCACCAGTATCTTCTCTTTGGGCACGTTGACGACGTAGACGGTCTGGCCCTTCGCTAGACCGGCGCTGGTCACGGGGTCGCCTTCCCCGGTGAACGTCGTCACCAGGTCGGGGAACGTGGCCAGCCGCTCGCCGTCCTTCTCCAGGGTCATGTACTCGTTGACGTAGCCGAGCATCCACTCCTCGCCTCCATGCCTGACGGTGGCGAAGCCCACGTCGAAGCCGCCCCTGGCCTCGATGGTCACCTCGGTGACCTGTCCCTTGCAGACGAGTTCGCCGCCGAGAAAGTCTGTGGCCGCCTTCACCTTGGCGTCGGCCCCCTCATCCTTGGACGCCAGAAACTCGTAGCCCAGGTCTATGGCCATACGTATAGCGCCGGGTGCGCCGTGCTCCCTGGTGTAGCTCACGGGTACGGGGTCCCTGGCCATGGCTATCAGCGCCTTCATGTCCCGCGCCTGGGCGCGTATCACGTTGCCAGTGGTCTGGAGGGTGCCCCACGCCACCACCTCGCTGCCCTCGGTGACCCCCGTCTTGACGCTCCTGTAGTCGAGGCGGTGGAGCCCCATGCTCCCCATCATGGCGGTGGGGTGGGCCCTGCCGTCGCCCGGGGTGTCCACAACGGGAAGCCCGAGGGCGGCCGCTATGAGCCAGCCCCCGAAGCTGTTGTGGCCCCCGTTCTCGGCGGCGATGACGCCGTGGAACTCCACCCCCACCTCCCTGAGTAGCTGGGCCGCCCTGATGTAGTGCATGGGCCTGGTGTTCCCCCGCTCCGTGGGCGCCCCCAGCGCGGCGCTCGTGATGACCCTCCACTCTGGGTCCGCCTCGTCCGGGCCCCAGAGCTCTATCTTCCCAATCTCCAGCGCGAGGCTGCCGGTCCTGAGCCCCGTCTCGGGCCAGCCCCCGCCTCCTCCTCCGAGGATCGCCCCGCCATAGGCTAGGGCTTCCACATCCTCCATCGTGACAGTATGTGGCATATTGTCTCAGGACAACTATAGCCAGTCACTGGTTATAACAGGTATTCCAAAAAATGGGGGGTCAGTACCAGGGGAGCCTGCCCTCCTTCTCCATCTTGAGGAAGGCCTCCCAGTCGCCGTTGATGTGCGTCTGCAGTATCTCCAGCTGCTCGTCGCTGACGTGCCTGAACCGGCGCTGGGGCTCCAGGTACTCCTTGATGGGCTTCAGCTCCCTGGGCTTGACGCTTATCTTGAACTCGCCGTGGTCTACCTCTACCAGCGGGAACGCGCCGGTCTGCACCGCCAGCCGCCCAACCTCCACCGTCTTGGCTGGGTCGAAGTACCAGCCCGTGGGGCACGGCTGATGCACGTGTAGGTAGGCGAGGCCCTCGCCGTTGCGCGTCACCTCGGCGGCCTTCTCGATCTTCCGCTTCAGGTCCGGGATGTATGCGAGTGACGCCGTCGCTAGGTAGGGTATCCTGTGGGCCGCCATGATCATGAGCATGTTCTTGCGGCGCTGGGGCTTTCCCTTCCAGACGCTGCCCACCGGCGTGCTGCTGGTGGCGGCGAATTGGGGTGTGCTGCCGCTGCGCTGGATGCCCGTGTTCATGTAGGCCTCGTTGTCGTAGCAGAGCCAGATGATGGACTCGCCGCGCTCGGCGGCCCCGCTGAGGCTCTGGAGGCCGATGTCCACGGTCCCTCCATCGCCGCTGTAGCTGGTCACGTAGACCTTATCGGCCTTCCCCTTCCTGCGGAGGGCCCTGTAGATGCCTGTCTCGTAGGCTGGGGCGGACGCGAAGTTGGCCAGCACCCACGGCACCTTGACGACGCCTGCGTAGTTGACGGCGCTGCAGTTGGGCGGGTCGACGACTATGGTGTTGGGGCCCAGCGTGTCCAGTAGGGTCCTGATGATGATGCTGGCCCCGCAGCCCGCGCAGCCGTCGCTGCCCGGGTGCACGCAGTGATCGCTCTCTATGTCGACCGGCGGCGCTCCACTGGGCAGGGGGTGCTCCACGAACTCGACCTCCTTGGCCAGCTTCTTGCCCTTGTTGCCAATGATCTTCTTGCCCATCGCGTAGAGGTCGTCTATGGGTATGTCCTCGCCGCCTAGACCCGTGACGTAGTTCTTGACGGGGACCCTGATGTCTGTGTTGTAGAGGGCTGACTTGACGTCCATGAAGGCCATGCCTCCGCCGGTGCCGTGGCATACCACCCTGTCCACGACGCCTATGCTGTCCACCTGCTCGGCGAGGTCGATGATCTCCTCGTTGGGGAAGGGCCTCATGAACCTGAGCTTCAGCAGCCCTATCTTCCCTCCCTGGCCTCGGAGCCTGTCGACGGCCCTGCGGGCGGCGGTGGTCATGCTGCCCATGGTGACCATGAGGCTGTCGGCGTCTTCGCACCTGTACCGCTCGACCATGCCGCCGTAGCTGCGGCCGAAGTTCTCCATGTAGCTCCTGTCGACCTCGGCGATGACCTTCTTGGCGTCCTCCATGACCTCCTCGTGGAGCCGTCTGTAGGTGGTGTGCAGCTGCGGCGGGAGGCTGGCGCTGGGCCAAGCCTTGCTCACGGTGGGGTCCACCGGGTACGGCGCCTTGTAGGGCGGGAGCCACTCGTCCACCGCCTCGATCTCTGGGAGGTATACCCGCTCCTGGCTGTAGCTCAGGTAGAAGCCGTCCAGGCTCATCATGGTGGGGAGGAGCACCCTGTAGTCCTCGGCGACCTTGTAGTTCATGAGGGTCTGGTCGAGGCACTCCTGGTTGCTCTCCACGAAGCCTACGAGCCACCCCAGGTTCATCTCGGGCATGATGTCGCTGTAGTCGGGGCCCAGGCTCCAGTACCATCCCAGCGTCCTGTTGGCTATGGCCATGACTATGGGGGCCCGGTAGTTGGTGGCCTGCGCCACCACCTCGTGCATGTAGGCGAGGCCCTGGCTGCACGTCGCCGTGAAGGTGCGTGCACCCGCCATGGACGCGCCCAAGGCGACGGCCATGCAGCTGTGCTCGCCCTCCGTGTGGACGTACTCGGCGTCCAGCTCGCCGTCGGCGACGAAGTCGCTTATGTACTCGATGATGGTGGTCTGGGGCGTGATGGGGAACACGGGCACGACCTCGACCCTCGCGAGGCGCACTCCGTGGGCGACGGCCTTGTTCCCGGGCATCACGTCGAAGTCCTGGGTCATTGCGTCTCCTCCATCTTCATCTCTATAGCCTTCTGGGGGCACTCGTTGGCGCAGACGCCGCAGCCCTTACAGAACCTGTAGTCTATCACTGGCTTCCCGTCGTCCCCGGGCTCTATGGCCTGCTCGGGGCAGTAGCTTATACACAGGCCGCAGGCCACGCACTTCTCGTGGTCTATCACGGGCTTGTAGACCCTCCAGTTTGCGACGTACTTGCCTCCCTTGCGGGCTATGTCGTTCAGGATGAGTCCCTTGATCTTGGATTTGTCGAACTCCGATATCATGTCTAGCACTCCTCCACCGCCACCCGGTCGTACCCGACCTGGGCAGTCTCCTTGTTGGGCTCCGCGAGCCGCGGAGGGAACCTCTTCTCGATGGCCTTGAAGATGCTGTCCATCTTCAGCAGCCCCGTGGTCTTGGCGAACGCACCCAGGATCGTCGTGTTGGGTATCGGCCTCTTTATGACGTCCACGGCTATGCTTGTGGCGTCTACGACGCCCAGTTTCCTGATGTCCTTCTTGAAGAGCGTCTTGGCTTCCGCCGGTGTCTTCGTCGTGTTGTAGACGACGACGCCCCTGTCTTGGAGGCCCTGGGTTATGTCCATGGCTTCGGGCATGGGCGGGTCCAGCACCAGCAGGTACTCGGGGTGGTATATCATGCTGCGCGTGGCCTCGTCCTCGCGGCCGATCTGGGCGAACGCGAGCACCGGGGCGCCCCTGCGGGCGCTGCCGTACATGGGGAAGGCGCGGCAGAACTTGTCCTCGTAGCTGGCCGCGATGGCGATGAGTTCGCCGCAGGCTACTACGCCCTGGCCTCCCATGCCGTGAAGCCTAATCTCCTCTACCATATTGTCACCTCATAGAACGA
>CAZCKR010000035.1:0-16963 GCA_964499305.1 uncultured Candidatus Bathyarchaeia archaeon
GGCTCCGTTTGGTGCTAGCGAGTTCGACGTGGTGAACAACTTCCACGGAGGCAGCTTGAAGCTTACGAGGTGCGAGCACGTGGACGCTTTGGCGCCGGCTGACGCGGAGCTGGTGCTGGAAGGCAAGCTTAAGCTGGACGAGAAGGTGACGGAGGGGCCCTTCGTGGACCTCTCGGGCACCTTCGACGTTCAGAGGCAGCAGCCCATCATAGAGGTGGTGGGGGTGATGCACCGCGAGGACTACATCTATCAGGGGCTTCTCCCCGCGGGCTCCGAGCACAGGCTCATGATGGGAATGCCTCAGGAGCCCAGGATATGGGAGTACGTGAGGGGCGTCGTCCCCAACGTGAGGGGCGTGAACCTGACGGTGGGCGGCATGGGGTGGCTCCACTGCGTAGTCAGCTTTGATAAGTTCAGGGAGGGCGACCCCAAGAACGTCTTGATGGCGATATTCGCTGCGCACCCGAGCCTCAAGCATGCCGTGGTCGTGGACAGCGACATCGACCCCTTCGACATGCAGCAGGTGGAGTGGGCCATGGCCACCAGGTTCAGGGGAGACGAGGACCTGCTTATAATCCCCAACGTCAGGGTGTCGAGCCTGGACCCGGCGGGAGACCAGGAGAAGGAGCTGGGATGCAAGGTAGGGGTGGACGCGACGCGACCCATGTTCAAGGACCCCGAGGGCTTCCGCAGAGCCGAGATACCTGTGAGCCCAGAACTCGACAAGATATTGGGTAAGTACACTTAAATATACTTAAAAATAAATGTAAAGGTTTATTATTGGTCGTGGGTTAGGCATCAAGGGGGGTATGCGTCAGATCAGTGTAGCCGTCATAGGCTGCGGGATCTGGGGGTTCAACCACGCGCGGGTGTACAGTGGACTCGATAACGTTCAGCTCGTCAAAGTGGTGGACGTCGACCCCGCAAGGGCGAGGGCGGCGGCGGAGGCTTTCAACGTCGTAGGCTCCGTCGACCCAATTGAAGCATTCGTGGACGACGAGGTCGACGCGGTCTCGATATGCACCCCCACGGTGACCCACGCGCAGCTGGCGAAGGAGGCCATACTGGCAGGTAAACACGTGCTCGTCGAGAAGCCTATGACTGCGAGGCTCTGCGAAGCGAGGGAGCTGATGGAGCTCGCGGAGAGGGAGGATGTCGTGCTCGCCGTTGGCCTCGTGGAGCATTTCAACCCAGCAGTCGCGGAGACCATTAGGCTAGTAGAGAATGGCGAGGTAGGGCAGCTGCTGATGGCACACGCGGCCAGGCTCAGTCGGAGGCCTGAACGCCTCGGAGACGTCGGGGTCGTCAAGGATCTGGCTATTCACGACGTCGACATCGTGACCACGGTCCTGGGGGCGCTACCGAGGTCGGTCTTCTCCGTTTGTGGTAGCCTGAGCCACGGCTTCGAGGACTACACGACCATTGCCTTGATTTACGACGGCGCCGCGTCCGGGTTCGTGGAGGCCAACTGGCTGACGCCGAGGAAGGTCAGGTCGTTGACTGTCACGGGCTCTGAAGGGGTGATTAGAGTGGAGTACCTGACCCAGCGTGTTTCTGTGGATAGGGGCGACGAGATCACATTCAGCGATAACGCCTACGTCGAGCCTCTGATGCTCGAGCTCCATGACTTCGCGGACGCCGTCTTATGTGGCAGGGAGCCAGCCGTCACGGGGCAGAGCGGCTACGACGCATTGAGGATCTGTGAGGCCGCTCTCCGCAGCTCGGAGATAGGCGGCGTGGTCAGGCTGTCAGACTTCGGTTGAGGGCTGCCTTTGAAGATTGCTGTGATCGGTATGGGGTACGTGGGTGTCCCGCTCGCCGCGCTGCTAGCGGACGTGGAGGGTTTCGAGGTATACGGGGTGCAGCGCAGTTCGGATCGGTCGGGCTGGAAGATAGACCTGTTGAACAGGGGCGTCTCACCCTATGCTTTGGAGCCGGAGTTGGGAGGCCTGTTGTCGAGGGTTGTCCATAATAGATGCTTCCACGTCTCGGACAGCTACGATGTCTGCGGCGACGCCGACTGCGTCATCGTGACGGTTCAGACCCCCATCGATGAGGCGAAGAGGCCTGTGATGGAGAACCTGAAGCAGATCTTCGGCGAGGTAGGGAGCCGCCTGAGAGACGGAGGGCTTGTCTCCCTCGTCTCCACCGTGCCGCCGGGGACGACCGAGGGGACGGTGAAGCTCATATTGGAGAAGACGAGTGGGCTTGAGGCGGGAAAGGGCTTCAACCTCGTATACAGCTATGAGAGGACCACGTCTGGTCGACTCATACACAACATACGGTATCTGCCGAGGGTCGTCGGCGGCCTCACCCAAGAATGCATCAGGCGAGGCGTCGCCCTTTTTGAGACCATATGTGTGGCGGGGGTTCAGGGCACCGACTGCTTGACGGCTGAGACGGCGAAGCTGATCGAGAACACCTACAGGGATGTGAACATCGCTTTCGCCAACGAGGCGGCGTTGATATGCGAGTCGTTGGGCGCGGACTACTACCGGGTCATGGATCTTGTGAACAGCCTACCCTTCATCGGGGATGATCCCCACCTCAACCCCTTCAGGGACCTGCATTTCCCGGGAGCCGGCGTGGGAGGACACTGCCTCCCCAAGGACCCGTGGCTGCTGCTGCATGGGCTTGAATGCAAAGGCGCAGTCAGCTTAGCTCCGAGTCTAATATCTGTGGCGAGGAGGGTCAACGACGCGATGCCCAGCCACATGAGGAGGCTGATCGTTGAGGCTTTGGGGGAGAGAGGACTGGGTTTGAGGCGCTCCAGGATAGTTTTACTCGGCCTAGCATTCAAGGAGGAGACGGAGGACGCGCGCAACAGCCCCACCATCGCCCTATATGATTTATTGGCGGGAGAGGCCGAGGAGGTGGTGGTCCATGATCCATACGTCGAGAGGAGCGACGCGGTCACACTCTACGGCGACCTAGGCGACGCGGTGAGGGGTAGGCAATGCGTCGTGTTGATGACCCGTCACAGGGATTACGGAGCTCTGGATCTTGGGTGGCTGAGGGGACTGATGGAGACACCCGTGGTGGTGGATGGAAGGAACGTCTTCGACCCCACGGAGTGCAGGGCGGCCGGCTTCACTTACAGGGGGGTAGGGCATCCCAGTGAGTGAGCTAGCTTTGTACGGGGGAGCACCCGCCTCGGCTGGGCGCATAAGGCTGGCAAGCCCTCGTGTGGGCGACGGCTACGCGGACAGGTTGAACAGGGTTATGTCCTCGGGGGTGCTGAGGGAGGACAGGTACACGAGGGAGTTCGAGGAAAGGTTCTCCCGTAGAGTTGGTTCTGGCCAAGGGTTCGCCGTGTGTAACGGGACCGCGGCGCTCCAGCTCGCCTACATGAGCGTGTTGAAGCCAGGTGACGAGGTGATCGTACCCGCGTTCACCTTCGAGGCCTCGGCCGGCGCCGCGGTCAAGTGCGGCGTCAGGCCAGTGTACGCCGACGTCGAACGGTCATCCATGCTGCTGGACGTCGATGCCCTGAAGGAGATCATCGGTAGGAGCACCAAGGCTGTGCTGCCCGTTCACCTGTTCGGGAACGTCGTCGATCTCAGATCCTTGAGCGAGGTCGCCGAGGACCATGGGCTGCTGGTGATCGGTGACTGCTGTCAGGCCATCGGGAGCAGGTACATGGGACGGGAGCTGGGGGGGCTACACGACGTCTGCTGCTACAGCTTCTACCCGAGCAAGGTTATTACGACGGCCGAGGGAGGGATGGTGACGGCGAACTCGCCCGACATTGCACACCGGGTCCGTGGACACAAGTATGGTCTGGGCGGGATAAGGCCGGAGGACCTCGGGGTTAACTTCAGGTTCGACGACGTGAGGGCGGCTCTAGGCCTGGATCAGCTTGAGATGCTGGATGGTTTCCTCGCGGGGCGAAGGAGGGCTGCACGATTGCTGGACGCCGCCGTCAGGGGGCTCGGGTGCGTCACGCCTCAGAGGGTGGAGCCGTGGGTTGAGAGCTGCTATAACTATTACACGGTTAGGCTGGACCTAGATGCGCTAAGGTGCAGCCGGGACCTGTTCGCGGAGGCGTTGAGCGGCGAGAACATCGAGTGCGGAGTCTACTATCCCTCGCCGCTGACGCGGCATCCCTTGCTGAGGGATGGCTCAACGTGCACCAACGCCGAGGAGCTTTCTCGGTGCGTCCTGAGCCTGCCCATTCACCCGTTTCTAGGTGAGCGCGAGATAGAGGCCGTGGCCGAGGCCTTGGATAAGGTGGTCAGCCACTTTCTTCGGTGACCTCCCACATCCTTCTGCGCTCGAGGTACTCGCTGTAGCCGTATCGATGTGTCGCTGGGCTGCCGTAGTGGACCTCGCCTGGGGGCACGTCCCGGGTGACGACGGAGCCCATCCCGACGACTGCCCGCTTCCCCACGGTGACGCCGGAGAGGAGCGTGGCACCGGCGCATACTATGGCGCCGTCCTCCACGGTGACTCCCTTGAGCCTCTTGGAGGCTGGGTATGGGTCGTTGGTGAACACGACGCCCGGCCCGACGAACACGTCGTCGCCGATGACGGTCCCCGGCGGCAGGTAGACCATGCCCTGGATGCGGCAGTTGCGGCCTATCCTTACGCCTGAGTCCACGTGGCAGAGGGAGCCTATGGTTGTCTCGTCTCCTATGCTGGTGTTGTCGCCTATGTAGGTGAGGTGCCATATCTTGACGTCTCTCCCGAGGCTGACGTTGCGGCCTATGCTGCTTGTTGACGACATTATCTTCACATCCAGTTGAATCATCGTTGGGGGTGTTTATATTCTCCCGGTTTCCTGTTCAAGTGATTCGATGTTTCTCACGCGCGACCAGGAGCGTATGCTTGAGGGGGAGAAGGGAGACGCCGTCAGGAAGAGCATGGAGCTGCTCGTCGCGCTTGGCGAGGTCTTCGGCGCAGAGAAGCTGGTGCCCGTGGAGTCTGCTCACATCAGCGGCGTCAGCTACAAGAACCTGGGCGACGCCGGCACCGAGTGGCTCGAGGAACAGGCAAGCCTGGGCTCACGGTGCCGGATCAGGGCGACGCTGAACCCGGCGGGCATGGACATGGAGAAGTGGGAGGAGATGAACGTGCCCCCCGAGTTCGCCGAGGGCCAGGTACGCGTCATCGAGGCGTTCAAGCGGATGGGCGTCGAGCCCACGTGCACCTGCACGCCCTACCTGATAGGCCACGTGCCCCGCATGGGGGCTCAGGTGGCGTGGGCAGAGAGCAACGCCGTATGCTTCAGCAACAGCGTCATCGGGGCCCGGACCAACAGGGAGTCAGGCCCGACGACGCTGGCGTCCGCGGTGACTGGCCTCACACCCCTGTACGGGTACAGGCTGGACGAGAACCGTGAGCCGGGGAAGGTCGTCGAGGTGGGGACGGAGTTGAGGACGAGGCTGGACTACAGCGCCTTGGGATACGTGACTGGGAAGATGCTGGGCAACGCTGTCCCATACTTCAGAGGGCTGGGAAGCCCCGACGTGGAGTCTATGAAGACCCTCGGCGCCGCGTGCGCCACCAGCGGCGGCGTCGCCCTGTGGCACGCTGAGGGCGTAACACCGGAGGCCGGGTGGGCGGCGGGGCATCTTGACGGCGTCGAGAAGATGACAGTCGAGCGCAGTGATCTTGAGGAGGCACGTGAGCGGCTCGTCTGCGCCCCTTCGAACCCCACATACTGCGTCGGCTGCCCACACTGCAGCCTGAGGGAGATGGCTGAGACGGCTGAGCTTGCGAAGGGCAGGGACCTCGGGGGCAGGCTCTGGGTGTTCACCAGCCGAGGCGTCTACCAGGAGGCGGTGAGAGCCGGCCACGTGAAGACCATAGAGAAGGCCGGCGGTAGGGTGTACAGGGACACCTGCATGGTGGTGGCGCCCCTTCACGAGATGGGTTGGGAGGGCGTAGCCACGAACAGCTTCAAGGGCGGCCACTACAGCGTAGCCCACGGCTTCGAGACCATGATCACCACATTGGACAAGCTGGTGGAGGGGGCTTCGAGATGATCCTCAGGGGACGCAGGGTGATGGGCGGCGTCGCGGAGGGCGAGGCCCTGGTGAGCGTCGACCCGGTGAGCTTCTACGGCGGCGTGGACCCCGAGACGGGGTGCGTCACGGAGCCCGGGCACTGCTGCTGCGGAGAGAACATCAGCGGCAAGGTCTTCGTGTTCCCGACGGGCAAGGGCAGCACCGTGGGAAGCTACGTCATCTACAGGATGAAGAAGCTGGGCACGGCGCCGGCGGCCATAGTCAACGTGGAGACGGAGGCCATCATCGCCACGGGGTGCGTCATCAGCGGCATACCGCTTATCGACAAGCTTGACGGCGATCCTCTGGAGGTCATAAGGACAGGGATGAAGGTCAGGGTCAAAGCCGACGACGGGATAGTCGAGACCCTGTAGCGGGTCCCACCGTTAATGACTTAATGGCGTTCCGCCAAGCATCCCATGGTGCACTGTTTTGCTTGAGAAGCTTCAGCGGGAGTTAGGGAGGGTCGAGGTCTATAGGAAGAAGGCCATCGAGTTCAAGGACCAGAGGTTCCCCGACCTGGAAGGGTTCAACCTCATCGAAGGCATGCCGTACCATGTGGTGGATGGCGTCCCTCACTACTACTACATCGTCGAGGAGGTGAGCGAACGCCTGTTCCTCCACCACGCCCGGACGCTGGACGAGTGCGCCCTCGCGGTGATGGCGGTGACAGACATGAGCAAGGTGGACATTATAGGAGCTCTGGAGGCAATGGCTATACCCCTCTGCACGAGCCTCTGCCTCAAGACTCGGAAACCGATGGCCGTCATCGGCAAACGGAAGTACGTGGACGATGTCTCCGGCTACACGCCTCCGGGCCAGATAGAGATAGTGAAGACGACGGGGTACAGCAAGACTTACCTCTACGCCAACGACATACCAGGGGGCTGCAACGTGCTTCTCGTGGAGCCCATCTCCAGCACCGGCGGAAGCCTCCGCAGGGTCACAGAGGAGTTCACGAAGAGAGGCGTCAACGTCGTCGACATGGTCACCGTCATAGGGAAGCCGGATTATCTGTACGAGGAGGAGATAGCCAAGGCGGGCCGAGAAGCCAAGACCCTCCTAAAAGTCCGCATCAAGAACTACGTGGAGCTCGGGGACGGCTACGGCTACTCCGAGACAGAGGTGGAGAAGACAGAGTGGTTCAGGAAGGCGGAGCCAATTGTGGATAGGCTAAGGGACCGGTACGAGGAAGCAATGACGAGGCTGCTAGAGACCTGAAAACATAGCCCAGATACATAGCCAGGGTATGGGTTCCACGTTTACAGCTGAGCCAACATGCGCCAAGTACAGACTATAACGTCATAAATGATTTAACGACAATATATACTTGGTATCGGTATGGGCAACTACAGCCGCAGGCTTACTGGAATCCAAGCGAAGATGGAGGAAAAGGGGCTGGATCTCGTCGTTCTCGGCGCCAGCCCAGACTTCCAGTACCTTACAGGAGCCCCAGTCGAGTGGAGAAGGGGCAGGGATCTGACGCATCCAGCCGACACGGTGTTCGTGCCGGTGGCGGGGGAGCCGATCATCCTGGCTGGGATGGGCTCGGTCAAGAAGGCGAGACAGGGCTGGGTCGACGAAGTGAGGGGTCTCGGCATGTTCGAGAACCTCGCGCCTGCGGTCAAGGAGATCATTAAGGAGCTGGCGGATGAGCCGAAGAAGGTGGGTATCGGAGAGTACACCTGGGGGAGCCTTGTGCTGGTCGTGGCGTCGAGTTGTAAAGGCGCCTCTTTCAGCAGCGCCGAGGGGCTCCTCGACGAGGTGCGCATGATCAAGGAGCCCGGGGAGATTGACAGGCTCCGCAGGGCGGCGAAGCTCACGGAGGATGTGATGAGCCGCATCATAGACCAGATCGACGCCGGGGAGACCATGAGGGGCGCCGGCCTGAAGATCGAGACCATGGGCAGGATGATCGGCGCCAGCGACGTCAGCTTCCCGCCCACCGCCGGCTTCTGCAAGTCGGGCAGCGAGCCCACCGACGAGGTCTTCAACTACGAGAGGGGTCAGGGCCTGGAGCCGGGCACCAGCATAGCCTTCGACGTCGGCTTCGTGCTCGACGGCTACTGCAGCGACTGGGGCCGCAGCGTCTACTACGGCGAGCCCGAGGAGCACATCGAGAAAGCCTACGCGGCGCTCCAGACTGCCGTGGTGGAGACGGTGGACGACATAGGCAACGAGGTGCACACGGTGAACGAGATGTTCCCCAGCATAGAGCTGATCTGCGACAGGGAGGGCTACGGCGACTACCTACGCGCCAGGCTGCCCGACGGTATGGTGGGGCACCAGATAGGCGTCGAGGTCCACGAAGACCCTTGGCTCAAACCTGAGAACAGCCACGAGCTGGTGGACAACATGATATTCTGCATGGAGCCCAAGCTCTGGCATAAGGGCGAGTACTATCTCCGCGTCGAGGATATGGTGCTAATAAAGAACGGCGAGGCCGAGTTCCTCACCAACTACGACCGTGAGCGTTTCATGCTTTAATCTCTAATACTTCCCGCTACATCCTTATATCGGGAGACGACATTACTTGGGGACCGTGAGCCCGAGATGAGTAGAGGCTGCTTCATAGTAATAGAGGGGATCGACGGGTCAGGCAAGTCCGAGCAGTTCCAGAGGCTCACGAAGAGGCTGAAGAAGAGAGGCTACAAGCTGGTGGCTACGCGGGAGCCGACGAAGGTGTACCCCGTGGGCCGCCTCATCGAGAAGGTGCTCAGAGAAGAGGAGCAGGTGTCTGAGGAGGCGCTCGCGCTGCTCTTCGCCGCCGACCGGGCGGACCACACGGAGAGGAAGATCAAGCCAGCCCTGGAGGAGGGCGCCGTGGTGGTATCGGACAGGTACGTGCACAGCTCGCTAGCCTACCAGAGCCGAGGAATGGGCAAGGAGCTGGACCTGGAATGGATCAGGATGATCAACAGGTGTGCGCTGGAGCCCGACGCCGTCATCTTCCTCGACATATCGCCCGAAGTCGGGCAGACTAGGCTTGGCAACGGCCAGGTACGCATCAAGGATCACTCCTACTTCGAGAACATCAGCCAGCAGAAGAGGATCAGGAAGGTCTACCTGGAGGTGCTTAACCTCCATGATTCGCCCATGGGCTCCGAGAAGGTCGTCGTCAGCCAGGCCGGCAGGACGAAAGTCTACAGGGTCGACGGAGCGCTTCCCGTCGATGATGTAGAGAAGATGGTGTGGAGACAGGTTTCGATTCTATTGAAGGAGATGAAGATAGAGCCAAGCGAGAGAGGCTCGAAGGTGGAATCTCTTACAAGATTCATCGAGGAGTAGCCAGTCTCACCTATACTGATCTTTATATCTTTCCCGATGTTTGCATGATGGATTCGGTTTGCAGGTGGAAGCCTACGCCTTGGTGACTGCGTTCAGCTTCGGGCTCACGGCGGTGCTCGTGCGCAAAGGATTGAGCGAGTCTACGGCTGTCACCGCCACCCTCGTCATCAGCGGGGTACAGGTCATCGTCCTGAGCCTCCTGCTGGCCTTGTCGCCGCCGAGCCTCAGCTGGGCGGCGGTCGGTTACTTCGTCGTCGCCGGGCTGTTGGCCGCGACCTTGGGGAGGACTCTCAACTATATGAGTATCGACAAGCTAGGCGTGCCCATAAGCACGTCGCTGAGCGGCACCAACCCGCTTTTCACCATCGTCTTCGCGTTCATTCTCATAGGCGAGGCCGTTGAGGCGACCACCGTGGTGGGCACCGTGCTCGTGGTCGCCGGCATCGCGTTGATCAGTGGCTGGGGCGGAGAGAACAGTGTGAGGAAAGGCGATCTTGTTATACCGTTGGTGGCCGCGAGCTTCTACGCCCTCTCAGGCATCGTAAGGAAGACTGCCCTGACCATGCTGCCGGAGCCTGTGCT
This sequence comes from uncultured Candidatus Bathyarchaeia archaeon, assembly GCA_964499305.1. Taxonomy (GTDB): domain Archaea; phylum Thermoproteota; class Bathyarchaeia; order TCS64; family TCS64; genus RBG-16-57-9. The sequence continues at coordinate 9,879 of CAZCKR010000035.1, forward strand.
AGGCGCAGTCGTGGGGGCGCTCGCGAGCCTCGTTACCTACCCGATCGTGCTGAGGCTGATGAACAGGCAGGGGGACATCAGGCTCACGAAGGGCTCCCTGCCCTACTTCGCGGCGGCGGGCGTCTCCAACAGCGTCGCGTGGATTAGCATGTTCATAGCCACCCAGAGTGGCTCCGTCTCAGTCGTCTCCGCCATAATCGGGGCCAACCCCCTGTTCGGGTTGCTCCTCAGCGCGCTCTTCCTCAGAGACGTCGAGAGGATCACGCCCAGGATCATAGCGGGTTGCCTCTTCATCGTCGCAGGTGTCATGGTTATAACGCTGCTCTAGGCGCCCAGCTTCTTCGTCCTGTCGAGGGCCTCCATGAGCTTCATCAGGGTGTCTGTGAGCTCGCCGATGAGCGCAGGGTCGTCGGCTTCCTCGAGCCTCGTCTGGACCTCGTCGATCTTCTTCCTAAAAGACTCTTCAAGCCTCTCCTTGTGGGCCTCGGCCTGCGGGTCGGCGTCGCCTTTAACGTACTTGATCGGCCTGTTACACATGGGGCATATGGTGTCGCCGTTCCTCAGCTGAAACAGCGGTGTCCCGCACTCCGGGCAGGTGTCGCTCAGCATGCGCGCCCCCTGCCGTAGGAGCTCACCCATCTTCTTCACGCTGCCCTCAGACAAGCCGGCACCAACAACGCATAGACGCGCCCGCTTAAGAATCATTCATGTCGGGGTGGGTGAATAAGCCGTCCTCTCCGGGCTCGAAGCGCTCCACCTTCACGACGGCGCCCACGTTGATGGGTCCATAGACGTGGGGGTACAGCTCACCGCTGCCGCCATCCTCCTCGACCACCCGTGAGTCCAGCCTATCTGGGTCGACGTGGAGGAGAACCAGGCCCCGCCGCCCCCTATAAACCGAGTTCGCCACCTCGATGACCTGATGCGGGTAGGAGCAGTGGATGTAGCCCTGATCGTGCAGGGAACCCGTCCAGTACGACCCGTCCTCTCGGGCTCTCACCCACTCATCTCCGAGGGCTATATGTAGCAGCATAGGGAAATCTCCGCGGTGCGCGTTAAATAAAATACCCTTTCCACTGATCAAGGCAGAGCGTAAAGCAACGAAACAGAGCGCCCTGTATGAGCCTTGTTTTTAAGGGAAGCACCCCAAGATGAGGGTGCATTGATCCAGCTAGAGGGAAGAAACCCGGTGCAGGAGGCGCTCAGGGCGGGAACCGTGACCCTGATCCGGGTGGAGAAGGGTAAGGAGCGGGACCCCAAGATACAGGGCATCCTCACCACAGCCGCGGGAAAGAAAGTCCCCGTCGAGTTCGTCACGAGGCAGAGGATGGACAAGATCAGCGAGACAGGGCGCCACCAGGGAATCATAGCGGTGGTCGAGCCCAACCCAGACTGGGGCCTGGAGAAGGTGCTGAAGGAGACGGGGAGGGAGGCATGTATAATTCTGCTGGACCAGGTTCAGGACCCCCACAACCTGGGAGCCATACTGAGGACTTCTGACGCCGCCGGTGTGGACGGCGTGGTGATTCCCAAGAAGGGGAGCGCGGACCTGGGGGCGACGGTCCACAGGGTCTCCATGGGGGGCAGCCTCCACGTGCCTGTCTGGAGGCGGAGCCTCTACACTGCCTTAAAGACCTTGAAGGACGACGGGTTCAGGGTCGTGGGGGTGGACGCCTCCGGAGATGCACCTTACTGGGGCGTCGACCTGACTGGGGCCGTCGCCTTAGTCATAGGCGGCGAAGACAGAGGCATAAACCCCACCCTCCTTGAGAAGTGCGACACCCTCATCAGGATACCCATGATGGGCAAGATACCCTCACTCAACGTGAGCGTAGCCACGGCGATAGTGCTCTATGAAAAGATGAGGCAACAGGAAACTGTATAAGAAAAAGTGGGTCAGCGTTTCCTCATCGCGTTACTAACGACGAGGACGCCGATGGCGATGATGAAGAGAGGCCAAAGAGTGTCCCATCCGGCCCACCAGAACATGTCCTCCAGAAGCGTCGAGAGACCCATGAGGATGAGGAACGCGCCTATGAGCAGAGGCCAGGTCATCCTGTTCCTGCCGCCGAAGCAGTCGTCTTCGAAGTCCCAGTCCCGCCTCCTCGACCTGTACGCCGGTGGATGGAGACTGGCTCCACAGTTCTTGCATATATCTGCGTCCTCTTCGTTCTCGGTTCCGCACTTCGTACAGTACACCAAAACCGTCACCTAGGACGCTGATCGTCATCCTCTTATAGAAACGTTACTCACGGAAAGTTACCTGAAGCCGTCTGGGCAGGGCTCGGGGCAGCTGCTGCACACTCTGAGGTGCTCCTCCTGGGACACCCTGACGCGCGCTGCCACCCAAAACAGTATCGACGCCAGCAGGTAAGCCTCAACGTAGAAGCTCGCACCCATCTCTCTAAGGGATGCGGTCAACATGAACGCGCCGAAAACGAACACGACGTTCAGTGCCATGTGGAAAAGCGGGCTGCCCATGTCGATGAAATGCTGTACGACTCCCAGGGCGACTAGCAGGGCGCCGGTGTAGAAGACTATCGAGGTGTCCCCAACCCAAAACCCGCCAAAGAAATACAGGGATCCGCCGAGGAGGGCCAACATGGCGCCCAGGGCGAGGCCAGTGCACCCCGCGCATAGCGCCCTACCATACACCTTCAACACGTGCCCGCTGAACTCCGGGCAATCAGGATGGTGGCCGACGACGCCCGATTTCCGCCTCGCTCCATGTCCGACGCCCCTCAGCCTCCTTGGGGCGACGGCTGCGACGAGCCCCGCTGCGCAGATGAGGATGAAGAGGCCGCCGGTCACCATCGTCTGGGCGCCGAAGGTGACTCTGGGGACGCTTGGGCTGAACGCCAGCAACGCGAGGACCACGAGGAGAAGCAGCCCGAGAGAGACGTACAGTAGCTGCGTCCTCCGCCCGGATAGGCCGTGCGTGACGAAGCCACGGTACAGCCTCCCCGGTTCCGGGACGAGGAAAGGCGTCTTCTCCCTGTATCGACGGTACTCGTCACCGAACCTCTTCTCTAGGTCCGGCTCCTCCCTCAGCTTGACTATCGCAACGTTCAGCAGCAGGACCAGGGGGGTGATGGACAGAGCCATGCCCGGCGACTGGAGGAGTAACCCCATCGCGAATGGGAGCAGAGAGTAGCCAAGCACCATCGGGTTCCTCGTGTAGGCGTAGACGCCGGAGGTGACGAGCCTGCTGGTCTTGGCGTCCTCGACGGCCTCGCCCCAAGGCAGCCCGCCGCCCCTGCTGTAGAGGAGACGCGTTGACCTCAAACCGACTCCGAGGCCGAACATGAACCCCGCTACACCGATGTAGAGGTTCCAAGGAAAAGGAGGGTAACGACGTAGACCGAGGACGGAGTCCACGCGTCTACCCGCAAGGTAGGTGATGACGGGCATGACGACAAATATCATGATGTACGACGTCAGCTGCCTGCCCTTCATGGGGGCCGTTCGGGTCTGGTCGTCTTCAGCCATAGCCGGCGCCTCAGAAAAGGCTCTTCAGCTGCATGAGCAGCGTCTGTTTGGCGAGGTAGGCGTAGGTGCGCCGGGTGACGGGGTTTCTGCTGCCTACCCCGCGGAACCTGCGGTCCCAGGAGCCGAAGAAGCTCTCGTAGCACAGGCAGAGCTCCTCCTGGACCTCTTCTCGTGTCAGGTGCATGGTGGGCATCACCGCGTGGACCATGTCGTAGTGAGCCCAGTTGTCGTCCATGATCCAGCCGCTGCGCCTCGCCTCCTCGTATATCTCGGTGCCGGGGAACGGCGTCAACACGAAGAAGGAAGCTATGTCGGGGTCAAGAGTGTCCGCGTACTGACGCAGAGCCTCGATGGACTCGTGGCTGTCTCTCCTCTCACCGATGATGAAGGTTCCCTGGATGAACATCTCGTTCGACCGCAGCAGCTCCACGGCCTTCATGCTCCTTTCCTCGTCTATGCCTCCCCTCCTGAAGGAGCTGAGGGTCTCCTGGCTTGGGCTGTCGAAGCCCACGAGGGCCCAGACGGCCCCTGCCTTCCGCATCAGCCCCAGGGTCTCGGGGTTGTCCACCACGTCGTCGACCCTGACCTGGCAGAACCACTCGATCTCGTCCCCGAGGCCCCGCTCTATGAGGCCCCTGCATATCTCCCGGGTCTTCTCACCCATGCCGAAGTTGTCGTCGGAGAACCAGAAGAACCGGCTGCCGTACATGGTGTGCAGGTGTTCGAACTCGTCGACGACCCTCATGGGGGACTTGTGGCGGTGGCATCTGGACCAGAACCTCCACTGGCTGCAGTAGCGGCAGTCGTGTCGGCAGCCCCTGGAGCCCTCGACTATGGCGAAGGGTTTCTCCTGGTCGGCCATGAGGGAGAAGTAGTATCCATCCATGTGCTCCGCCACCTTGTGGTAGGCCGGGTATGGAAGCGTGTCAAGGTCGGCTATGAGGGGCCTGTCTGGTTGATGGTGGATCTCTTCACCGTTTCTCAGGGAGACCCCTGGAACGGTGGTTGCCTTCCCCTCCTCGACGGCTCGGAGCAGCTCTGTGAACGATGCCTCCCCCTCCCCTCGTACGACGTAGTCTATGAAGGGGTAGGCTCTGAGGGTCTCGTCGGCTAGGGCCGTGAAGTGCTGGCCGCCGAGCACCGTGACGGCCTCAGGGTTCAGCCTCTTGGCTGCCTCGGCGGTCCTGATGGCGTAGAAGGCGTTGGCCGTGGCCATCCCCGAGGGGGCGACGACGTCTGGCTCAGCCTCCTCCATCCTGGCCTCCAGGCCGGCCCAGTCGAGTCCCTCGCTCTGGCTGTCCACCACCTCCACCTCGGCCCAGGGCAGACGCTCCTCTGCGATGGCGGCGAGGCAAAGCAAGCCGAAGGGCGGCGGGATGTACTCACCCATGATGAACCAGAAGTCTTTGGGAGGCTCGACGAGAAGTACCTTCATGACGGATCACAGATGCAGAGATGGGTTCAAGTTGATGGGTAAACTACTTTTCCAGACCTTAAAAACAGTGGACTTCGAGAACCATTTTATTCCGCCTTTCACTGTGGCTTCCTGCTGATCTTATGAGCGAAAAGGCTAGGAGGCTCTTGTCTCCGATCAACGTGATCGTTTTAACTGTTCTCGTGGACATGACAGGCTTCGGGATAATAATACCCCTCATACCTTTCTACGCGCAGAAGCTGGGTTCAGGGCCCTCCGGCATCGGGGTGCTCCTTGCCAGCTTCAGCGTTATGCAGCTTGTGTTCTCACCGCTCCTAGGGAGAGTATCGGATAGCAGGGGACGGCGGCCGGTCCTGCTTTTCAGCATATTGACCTCCATTGGAAGCTTCGCTCTCTTCACTTTCGCCGAGAGCTACTTCCTGCTCCTCCTATCCAGGTTGATAGCGGGTCTGGCCACCGAGGGTGCCGTCGCCCAGGCGTACGTGGCGGACATAACCGCGAAGGAGGAGCGCTCCAAGGGAATAGGCAAGGTCGGGGCCGCCACGGGGGTGGGTTTCATCCTTGGCCCAGTCCTAGGGGGCCTCCTCAGCCCGTACGGGCTCAGGGCTCCGGGGTACGCAGCTGTTTTACTGGGGGTGATGAACCTCGGTTTCGTGCTGTTTTTCCTGCCGGAGCCGGAGAGGCTGAGTAGAGCCGAGAAGCCGCGTAGGCTCGCCGAGTCTCTGTCCGAGGTGCTTGAGGCGGTGAGGGCGCCCCTGACGGGTCAGGTGTTGACTATATTCTTCGTCATAACGCTTTCATTCGCCGCGATCCCGGTGATCGTGCCCCTCCTGGCGATAGACTTCTACGGCTTCACCGAGGTCGAGATGAGCTACGTTTTCATCTTCATAGGCATCGTCCAGGTACTCCTGCAAGGCTTCGCGATGAGCAGGCTCGTGAGGACGCTGGGGGAGGAGAAGCTCATAGTCTTCGGGCCGCTGCTGATGCTCTGCGGCGTGGCGCTGATGCCGCTGGTCAGGGGCCTGGTCTTCTTCGGCCTCAGCTTAGTCCTCATCTCGGTTGGGGTGGGGTTGACTAACACCAGTGTGCCAAGCTTCATCTCCCTCATGTCGCCGCCGGACAAGCAGGGTGGGGTGCTCGGGGTGACCCAATCGGTGGGCAGCATAGCACGCATACCCGGTCCGCTCATCGGAGGAGTGGCGACAGAGATCGGCGGGATAGGGCTCCCTTTCTATGTGAGCGCCTTCCTGCTGCTCATACCGTTCCTGCTGGGCTGCAGGGTCTTCAGGGCGTGCACCATCAGGGGCCTGCTGGAGCCTTCTAGTAGCCGTCGGCGTTTCCCAGGCGGCGTGGATCGGCCGTTCCACTGAGCAGTCCAATCTCGTGCTTGATGAAGGGGACTCAGACGTATTTGAAACCAAGGAGAGAAGATAGGAAACCTTGATTACGGGATTAACCGAAGTCAATACCATGCCGGAAGACGAAACCATGCCGGGCTGGATCTACAGGGGCAGGAGGCCCGCGACGGATAGGGAGTACTTCGAGAACATGACTAGGTGCATCTTCCAAGGTGGCCTCAACTGGCAGATGATCACCAACAAGTGGCCCAACTTCAGGGAGGCGTTCGACGGGTTCGACATCGACACGGTGGCCGCGTATGGGCCGGACGACGTGGCTAGGCTGCGCGGGGACGAGGGCATCATCAGGAACAGGCAGAAGATAGAGGCGACGATACGCAACGCCGAGGAGTTCAAGCGGATAGCGGCCGAGCACGGCAGCTTCCAGAGGTGGCTGGACAGCCTGGACAAGGGCAGCAACTACGACTACGTGGTGAAGAGGCTGAAGAGCAGTTTCAAACGGGTGGGCCCCGGCACCGCACACATATTCCTGTGGAGCGTCGGCGAGTCCATAGAGTACGATGGGAGCGTTCACAGCAGGCGGCCCACGAAGATCGTTTGACACCATCTTTTTTAGCATCGTTCTATCGCAATAATACAGCCCCTTCAACCTGATCAGAATCCGATATCAAGCCTACTGTATATGTCTGGCTAGAGCGCATCCGCAAATCCCATTAATACATTGGCTGTAAGGGATCAAATGCCCGGAGGCGGTAATATCTTTTAGAAGGGGAAGGAGAACAACCGCCTCCGTGCTCCTCCGG
>CAZCKR010000036.1:0-16513 GCA_964499305.1 uncultured Candidatus Bathyarchaeia archaeon
ACCAAGCTTCAAGAGGAAGACCGTGGACGAGGTGGCGGAGTTCCTCGTCTAACCATTTTTCGGTTAAAAAGCCTTTTATCCGCATCCGTTTCTTCCGTTGGTACCTAGCTTGCTAGGAGGTAGAAGTGTGTATCACTTGGACTGGAAAGGACTATCCTCCTGACGGAGGACGAAATACCCAAGAAATGGATTTCTATAACACCTGATCTACCAACACGCCCCTACCCTCTGCTCGACCCAGGCACACGTGAGCCGGTCAAGCCGGAGGCGCTGCTCCCCATATTCCCGAAGGAGCTGCTCATGCAGGAGGTGTCCGAGAAACGGTACATAGACATCCCAGAGGAAGTAAGAGAAGCCTACAGGCTCTACAGGCCGACTCCCCTCGTCAGGGCGAGGCGGCTCGAGAAGGCGCTCAAGACCCCCGCCAAGATCTACTACAAGTACGAGGGGGTGAGCCCCACGGGCAGCCACAAGCCCAACACGGCGATACCCCAAGCCTACTACGCCATGCGTGAAGGCGTCGCCAGGCTCACCACGGAGACCGGCGCCGGACAGTGGGGCAGCGCCCTCAGCTTCGCCGGAATGCTCTACGGCCTCGACATCGAGGTCTATATGGTGCGCATCAGCTACGAGCAGAAGCCTTACCGGAAGGTGATGATGCGGCTGTTCGGCGCCGACGTGTACTCTAGCCCCACCACCCGGACAGAGGTGGGCAGGAGGATACTCGCGGAGCACCCCGACACCCCCGGCAGCCTCGGCATCGCCATAAGCGAGGCCGTGGAGCAGTGCCTCAAAGACGAGCAGACCAAGTACAGCCTCGGCAGCGTGCTGAACAGCGTCCTCATGCACCAGACCGTCAACGGCCAAGAGTCCATTAAGCAGCTCGCCAAGGTGGACGAGTACCCGGACACAGTGATAGGCTGCGTCGGCGGAGGCAGCAACTTCGCGGGCGGCGCCTACCCGTTCCTCAGCGAGAAGCTGAGAGGGAGAGCCGAGAAGGACACCGAGTTCATCGCCGTCGAGAGCACAGCATGCCCGAGCCTGAGCAAGGGTGAGTTCCTCTACGACCACGGCGACACGGGACGGCTCACTCCGCTGCTGAAGATGTTCACCCTGGGCCACGAGTTCATCCCGGACCCCATACACGCCGGAGGCCTCAGGTACCACGGCATGGCGCCCGCCATCAGCCTGCTCGTCAGGGACGGCCTAGTGAAGGCCAAGGCGTACAACCAGCTGGACGCGCTGGGCGGAGCCGTGACGTTCACACGAGCCGAGGGCCTCATCCCCGCGCCGGAGACAGCCCACGCCGTGAAGGCCACCATCGACGAGGCGCTCAGATGCAAGGAGACGGGGGAGGAGAAGACGATCCTGACCCTGTTCAGCGGCCACGGCTTCTTCGACATGGCGGCATACGAGGCATACCTGGGCGGCGGTCTACAGCCCTTCGAGCTCCCCGACGAGAGGATACGGGAGACCGTCGGCAACCTGAAGCGGCTGTACCCCTTCGCGTAGGGGCTCTTCTCCCCATTTATTTATAACGAGTCTACAGGTTCCCTGGTTTAGATCCTTATCTCGAGAAGCCTCTCGATGTCTGTGTCCTCGACGTTCTCCGTCTCAAGGACCGTGGTTCCGCCCTCCGCGGTGAACACAGCCTTGCCGTGAGCCCTGATGAGAGGCATGATGACGTCGGTGTACCCTGTCTCCACTATGGTCTTCAGGTTGTAGGCGCAGATCGCGTCCATAGGGATAGAAAATACCTTGTGGAGGGCGTACTCGTATCTGAGTAGCTCACGCACCTTGTCCTCCCTGAAGAAACAAGACGTCTCCCCCGTGGCCCTGAGTCCTAGCCCCTTTGACTGGAAGTAACTGCTTGTCTCGTGCCACTTGTTCAGTATCCTCAGCGCCTCGACTTTCCCATCGACGATGTAGAACTCGTCGTACCTCGGCGTTAAGATGCTCCCAGACGCTAGGTTAGGCTCCACATCTATACCGTGACTGGCCAAACCCTTGTGGATATCTTGAGGAGTCTCCTCTGTGTGAATGTACACGATGCCTTTACCCTGCTTAAGCCCCTCGGCTAGGTAGCTGAATAATATTCTACGTTTGCTTTCCTGGGTGTCATAGAAAAGCAAGACATGGTCAGTGGTTTTGATGCCGTGTATGAAACTGTTTATCTCCTCGGTGGAAAGCATTGTAAGACAATAATCTTAGCTGAAACTTAATAACTTTGATCATTGAACGGCGGTTATAAAGTGACTCCATTTACAGGGTTTCTAGGAGTTTCTCGACAAGCCCAACGGCTGTATCGGACTGGATCAAAGTGATCCCATAGAGTTTCCCAAGGCTGATGATCTCCTCCGGGAAAGGCTTTATCGACGCCAGGACGACCTTGGCGTTGATATCCATCTTCCTCGCGCTCAGCTCGAAGACCTGACTGAAAACGTCTTCACCGATGATGAGGTTCAGACCAAACACATTCACAGGGTTCCCTGGATCACTGAAAACGATGTTGAAAGGGTACTCGACTCCCGAGGCGCCTCTTACGGCTGCGTCCCTCTCCACCGATAGACCGTTCTCTACCAGCAGCTCCGTCACCAGATCCTGCACCTCATTGTAGTTTTGCTGCTCAACGACCTCACGGTAAACATCCTGAGCCGGCTTCCCGCGCCTCCAGTAGCCCTCGAAGACAACCCTCATGGTATCCACGTAGGAGTCCAGGTTCGACCAGATCGCCTGCCCCTTCAGGTTCTGTCCAGAGGTGGCCAACAGGGTCTCCTCCCCATCAACGATTAGCAGAGAAAGGTCCGTCGTGGCTCCAGGGTCCTTGACTTCGCTGCATCTCATCACGCGAGACAACTCGGCGCTGTCACTCACCGCGATCCCCGTCAAGACCCGCACTCTCTTCTCCGGCTCGTTACTCGGAACTGGTGACGGAAGATCTTGGACGCTCTTTACGATGATATCAACGCTCTGGGCGCTTCTCTCAAGCATTTCTCTGAATTTTTCACGGTACTCCTCGAAGCTTCTGATGGTCCTAAACTCGTATGGCCTCTCACCCGTGAGTATGGTTTTGATGACCGTCGTCGCCTCCGGAGCCATGCTCCACAAGGCGTCGTAGAACGTTTTCATTGTTGACACGAAGCTCCGCGAGTTGGTCCACAGCCCCGTGTCGTTCTGGGTCGTCATGCTCATCGAGTCGTCCATGGCGACGGACGACAGGGTCTCGTCGTCGACCAACGCGAAACGGATGGGCGTCTCGATGACTATGTGGCGTACATCTATTTTCTTGGAAAACTCCCAGATCTCACTGAGGTTGTCATCATCCACGCGCGTCATCAACCGGACCTTCCTGCCGGAGCCCTTGAGTCTCAAGAGCTTCTCGTCGAATCCCCAAAGAGAGAGCCTTAAAAGATCCTGGGGCGTCGTTATCAGGCTCATCTCCCTCTCTGACCTCTCGCACATGGAGGCTAGCAGCTCGTAAACCTGCCGCCTGCCTTGGTACATCCTGAAACGGGGCTCCTCTAACTCCCGCTGCTCCGTGTTTGCCAGTTTCCTGATCTCTTCGATTATAGTTGGCTGGCTTTTCTTTAGGTCGCTGAGTCTTTTCGAGGCTTCCTCGATGCAGCTGTTGACGACGCCCTCGATGGGGGCCACCACGTAGCGTACAGGTCTGCCTACGACACTGTGAACTAGCCCATCTTCCTCCAAGTTCTTCAAAAGGCGGTAGGCTTTCATCCTGTTGTAGTTGAACCGCTTAGCAACTGTGCTCGCCGAGGTTGGCCCCATCGCGGCGAGGAAAACGTATGTTTCTGCTTCCTCCTTGCCGAACCCGTATTCAGCGAGCCTCTCATGGAGCCTGTTGAGACCCATATCTCTGTCTAGCCGTCGCTGCATTATAAATTGAACGTTCAAATGTTACATACATTTTGCACGTACATTTGTTACAAACTTATCGTTATGACGGCGATAAACCCACATTGAAACAGTGAGACATGAGAAAATACTTCACTAGATCAGGTAACAGCGTCTGGCCCACAGTGATCTGGCAGGGAACCCAGATCGTCGTCTACTACCTTAACGACGACGAGATCTCGGACATAGTTGAGACGCGGGGCATAGACTTCGATGAGCTATTGTGTCACATCGACAGGGGGGGCTCGGTCTTCATCACCACAAAGCCAGTCGAACATGAAACGACCGAGAAGAATGAGCCCCACGTAGGAGGTCATACAATTGTACAATGACGCCCAACTGAACTCAACGATTGGAGAAACCCCAAAAACATGCACAAAATGCGGCAGCACCAACATCATCATCGACCATGACGTGGGTGAAGAGGTCTGCGGCAGCTGTGGCCTGGTGCTAAACGAAGGGCATCTTGACACAGGCCCGGAGTGGAGGGCCTTCACGGCCGAAGAGAGGAGCACCCGCAGCCGCACCGGGGTAGGCTACTCCTACACCCTCTACGACAAGGGGCTCTCCACGGTTCTCTCGGGTTACCGCGACGCCAACGGAAAAAGCCTGAAACGTGAGACCATCCGCCAGATGGACAGGCTCCGTCGATACGATAACCGCAGCAAGTTCGACGACACCTGGAGGCGGAACCTCAGCATCGCCATGGCGGAGCTGGACCGCTTATCAGCTCTGCTTCACATCCCCAGCTCAATCAAGGAAAGATCAGCGCTCCTCTACAGGAAGGCTCTGAGGATGGACCTCATCAGAGGACGCAGCATAGACGCCTTCGTGGCCGCGAGCATATACGCAACCTGTCGCCTCGCGCAGCTGCCTAGACCTCTCAAGGTGATAAGCGCGTCGTCCACGAGGGAGCACTCAGAGATCGCGCGAACCTATAGGCTCATGCTGCGTGAGATGAAGCTGAAGATGCCCATCGACGACCCGATGAAGTTCGTCCCCAGCATCGCGTCGAAGCTAAACCTCAGGAGGGAGACCGAGAACCACGCAATAGATATCCTGAGAAGAGCCAGGAAGCTGCAGGGGCTCTCAGGCAAGGACCCGAGGGGCGTAGCGGCCGCCTCTCTCTACAAGGCCTGCCTCGAGAAGAACGATAAACGGGTACAGAAGGACGTTGCGAAGGCCGCAGGCACGACAGAGGTCACCCTCAGGAACCGGCTCAGGGGCCTTGAGGCGCTGTTCGCCGAGGCACCGATCAGTACTAAATAGAACAGTCTCTACGGCTCATCTAGAGCCGAATGTTACTCGCCCGGGTGTCGACATGCATCCTCTCGTGCAGCCAGGGTCACTTTCACCCGTGTCGTAGAAGGTTGTTAGAGCAAACGATTTAGAGGAAACGCGTCCCATATCGCGTCAAGTTGAACCCCAGCGCCCATAAGCAGGTTGTCAAGGCGATCCTCGTCAAGACCCAGTCAGGTGAAGCCACCCTAGACGAGGTGCGGGGGTCTGTGAACGTAACCAACGAGGCGTTCGACCAAACCGTGGAGGCCATGGCTAGGGATGGATCCATAACCCTCGACGGCGACGCCGTCAAGCTATCCACGGAGCAGAGGGTGAGGCTGGCCGTGAGGGCGGTTGAGCTCGGTGTAGACTTCCAGACGGTGAGCGTCAGCCTGGGGTGGCTGGAGTTCGAGGAGCTGGCAGCCCACGTATTCGAGGAGAACGGCTTCACCGTGCTGAGGCGGTACAGGTTCCAGACGGAGGGGCGGCGATGGGAGATGGACGTTCTGGCGAGCCGACACCCATACATGGTGTGCGCCGAGTGCAAGCACTACACGAGGGGCATGGGGAACAGCACCGCCAGGAACATAGTCGAGACCCATCTAGAGAAGACGGAGGTCTTCAGCAGGCACCTGCCCGGGCAGGCGAAGAAGATAGGCGTCCACAGGTGGAGGGACGCGGTGGTGATCCCTATCACGCTTACCCTTAGCCCCACCAAGATGAGGATATACAGGAGGATGCCCAGCGTCTCGGTGCTGGCCCTCACAAGCTTCCTAGCCTCCTTCGAGGGGTACATGGAGCGGATGGCCCACTTCAGGGTCGAGCTGCCCGAGTGGAAGCCCAAGCCCAGGCAGACCCGGCTCCGCTGAGCCATCTGCAACGCCCATTTTTTTTTAGTCTAGCTAAAGGTAACTCCTAAAAGCGAGTTCCGTGCATGGGTGGAGGATGGACAAACGGGGGATGGCTGCCACGGCCATCGTGGGCGGCGTGGCCATATTCGGCATCAAGCTTTACTCCTACTACATATCCGGCTCCGTCGCGTTGCTGTCCGACGCCCTCGAGTCCATAGTGAACATCGTGGCCTCCATCATGATGTACATGAGCGTCAGGATAAGCGAGCAGCCCCCCGACGACAAACACCGCTACGGACACCAGAAGATCGAGAACATATCGAGCTTCATCGAGGGCGCCCTCATAATCGTGGCCGGGGCTCTAATAGGCCGAGCGGCGGTTAACCGCCTACTCGAGCCGGTCACCCTGGTGAGCATGAACCTCGCGATAGGTCTATCCCTCTTCGCCACTGCGCTTAACGGGTTGCTCTCGTGGCTGCTTATGAAAAAGGCCGAGGAGACCAGAAGCATGGCCCTAGAGGGGGACGCCAAGCACCTGTTCTCGGACGTGGTCTCGTCGATGGGTGTGGCCTTCGGGCTGTTCATCGGGCAGTTCCTCGGGATCCCTATACTCGACCCGCTCATGGCGATGATAGTCGCGTTCATGGTCCTCCGGTTGGGACTAGGCCTAGTCTACAAGTCGGGCAGCGGCCTAATGGACGAGTCGTGCCCAGAGACCGAGGAGAAGATCAGGAAACTGATGGAAAGGCACAAGAGCCAGTTCGTGGACTACCACAACCTCAAGACTAGGAGGAGCGGTGACAGGGTGTTCGCTGAGCTTCACCTTTCCCTCGACGGCAGCCTGTCTGTTCAGGAGGCACACGACTTCACGGATCACCTCGAGTGGGACGTGGAGAACGAGGTCCCGGGCGTCGACATCACCATACACGTGGAGCCGCCAAGGAAGAAGGGATCAGAATAAAAAGGAGGTGCCTAGTCAGGACCTTCTGGCGTATAGTAGATTACTGTCTGGTCTTGGCCTCGGTGCAGGTAGCTCCGTGTACTTGGCGGCGTCTTCGCCGACATCAAGACTGGCGTCAGGAATGAGACTGTGATTATTAGACCAAACATGATCGCTGTTATTCTTCGCAATTCAAGTCGTTCGTAGTACAACTTTGTTATGTATATGGAAATCCTAGGAACAAAACGGAAAAAAATAATCTAAAAAGAGTTTTCAGGACTACTTGAGCCCCACGAATTTAGCCAGCTGCTCAGCTTCTTTAGCTAGACCCAGTTTTTTAAGCGTCGCCTTGGTGGGTATGCCTCTGTCGTCCCAGCCGCGCTTATCATAGTAGAATCCCAGTAGCTTGTCGTACTTCTCCTTGTCCAGGTGCTTGCCGGCCAGCGCCCCCTTTGTGAGTGGGTGCTTGAACCACCGCTCAGGCGGATAGTCCATGTATCTTCCCCACTTGTCTCCGTACTCCCTCACCCAGAAGGCGCGTACCAGTGCGTAGACGCGGTCTCCCATCTCCCACATGTCGTCGAGACTCATCTCGACGCCTGTGGCTGCCTCGAAGTACTTGGGATAGTCCTCAAGCGGGTAGCCCAGCTCGATCCATGGGAACCTGCATGCGACGAGGGTCTCGAACATGCCGCCGCGTATACGCTGGAACTCGATGACCTTGTCCGCCTTCTCCGGCACATATTCCTCGCGGATGCCGCTGCTGATCTCCCAGCTTATGACCCACGCGTCCTTGTGGTGGGCGCCGATGGGGCTCGTGCCGAAGCTCAACGCCATGCCGGGGCAGACGTGGCAGTCGTAGGCGCTCACCTCCATACCCTTGGCGTGGATGGCGAAGTCGGGCGACTCGCCCCCGATCTTCTCCGCCGCCACCCTGGTGCCCAGGCCGAAGAGGGCTCCGTCACCCTTCATCTCCGCCATCTCGTACAGCAGCTTCTTCGCCCCCTCGAAGTCTCCCCACGTGATGTCGAGATCGACGAGACCCTTCTCGGCGCACTCCATGGCGAACCCTATGGCGTTGCCCGCGCCTATAGTGTCCAGGCCCAGTTCGTCGCACATCCTGTTCAGGGTTCCTATCTGTTGGAGGTCGCCTAGACCGATGTTGCTGCCCAGCATGGTGACGTTCTCGTAGTCCAGCTCGGATTCCCTGCCCTCGCTGTCGATGATGGTGTTACCGCAGATCATGTTACAGTTAGGGCAGCCCCGCTGCGTCACTGTGGCTGCGTAGACCGCGTCGCCGTTCACATTCTCGATGTGCTCGAAGACGCCCTCGCTGAAGTTGCGTGTGGGCAGCGCGCCGGCCGTCTGCATCATGGCGGCGGCCATCATTGTGCCCTCCCTCTTCCAGCCCGGGTAAGCATCAAACTTGGGGATCTTCGCGAAGCCAGCCTTGCCGAGCTCCTTGAGCTTCTCCGGGTCCGCAGCCGGGATCTCCTTGCTTCCCTTGAAGACGAGGGCCTTCAGGTTCTTGCTGCCCATCACGGCGCCCATCCCAGGCCTTCCCCCGGCCCTGCCCTTCTGGGCCACCACGGTGGCTAGCCTGCACAGGTTCTCTCCGCTCTGCCCGATTATCAGGACCCCCGCCGCCTTGCCGTGCTCCTCCAGTATCCAGTCCTCTGTCACGTAGCTGTCCTTGCCCCAGAGGTGGCCGGCGTCACGGATCTCCGCCTCGTCGTCCTCGACGTAGAGGTACACGGGCTTCTCGGCCTTACCGGTCACCGCGACGGCGTCGACGCCGCACTTCCTCATGTTGGTGGCCGCCCGGGTTCCAAGGTTGCCGTCGCCATAGCCGCCGGTCAAGGGGCTCTTGGAGGCGACTACCATCTTACCGCTGTTGGGAACCTGGAGTGCCGTGTATGGGCCCGTGGCGAAAACTATGATGTTATCCGGCCCGAGGGGGTCGGCCCCACTCGGCAGCTCGTCCCAGAGTAGCTTGACTGCGAGGCCCCTGCCGCCGATGAACTTCTTAGCTGTCTCCTCGGAGTATGTTACGACCTTGGTTGTTCCTTTCGATAGGTCTACTCTGAGGATCTTACCGTTCCATCCCTTCATAATTATCGTTTAACTGAACCGCAAAACGGGTTTAAGCGTTTTACCATCGAGCTGCACATATGATCATATCGTTGAGGTGAGGGGGGTCACCCGCCAACCACGAAAGGCATTATTACTACGTCAGCGTCGTCGAAGAGCTTCGTGTACACTCCATCAAGCAGCGCGATGTTCTTGCCGTTCACCATGATGGCGAGGTCCGCGCCGCCGACCTTGAACTCCGCCAGGTAGCCTTGCCTGGTGTTGCCCGCGTTCTTCTGGATGGAGTTCGTCAGAGACAGGACCGTGGCGCCTTCGTTTAACTCGACAGTGTGTTTGCTCCCTACGGAGGAGGCTACGTCGCCGAAGACTCTGACTCTAACATTCATCTCTCTGAATTACTGTATGGTGTAAGATAAGTGATTACGTGAAAACGATAGGCAGAGTCACTCAGCGATGGAGAGGGGGGTTACTCTCTCCGGAGCACCTTCCCCGGCAGCCTTCCCGTGTGCTTCGAGTCCTCGACGACAAGCTCGCCGTTGACGACGACGTAAGGTATCCCGCCTGCGTATCTCCTGGGCTCCACCTGGTCTCCCCTGTCTGTCACGGTTTCGGGGTCGAAGACTGTGATGTCCGCATACGCTCCCTCCTTGAGCACGCCGCGGTCCCTGAGCTTGAACTTGGAGGCTGGGCTGCCGGTGATCTTCCTGACCGCCTCCTCCAGCATCAGGGTGTCCGTCTCCACTACGGCTCTCCTCAGGTACCGGGCGAAGCCGCCGTAGCTGTTCTCGTTGGGGTAGCTGGGTGGCTTATACCAACTCTCACGTGTATCATCCACTGCGAAGGTATCGACGCCGATCATCGCGTTGGGGTGCTTGTAGAACTCCAGCTTCACCCAGTCGTCGTCGCCCCGGCGCACCGCCTTGGTGTAGGGGTCCGCCATGAGGACGTCCATCAACGCGTCCAGCGGGTCGAGGCCCTCCGCCTCGGCGATCTCCTGCACCGTCTTCTCCAGGTACCTTTCCTCGCTGCACTCGACTATCGTTTTGCTCTTCGCCCAGAAGCGGTCGATGTTGGGGTTGAACCTGTAGTACCTGCCACTCATTATCCTGTCCTTGATCTCCTCCCTTAAATCAGGCATCCTCAACGCCTCCGCGAGCCGCTCCGGGGTGCCCGCGATGTTGAGCCACGGCCTGAGGTTGTGGACTAGCCAGGGGGAGGTGCCGACGCCGCCGGCCAGGTGGTTGGGTATCTCGTCGAAGTGGACGTCTATGCCCTCCTCCAAGGCGTCGTCGATGATCTTCAGCGTGGCGTCTATCGCCGCCTTCGATAGCTCCCTGTCGTCTCCTGGGACCACGTCGTAGAGGACGCCGAGGTGGGAGACCTGGACGGGCATCCCTGTCTTCCTGCCGACGTCTATGGCCTCCAGGACGCCGAGGGTCTTTATGGGCGGGAACTCGCCTGGCCTCCTGGGCTTCCGGTGCCCCGTCCGGAGGCTGTGGCTAGCGTATACGCCGCCGTATCTGGCTGCTTCCTTGGCGCACGCGAGTATCTCGTCGAAGCTGGCCCAGATGCCGGGGTCGTAGTCCCTCCCCACGGTGAGGCCTATGCAGCCCTCCTCCATGGCCTGCCCGGTGCGCCTCACCATCTCCTTGGCCTCTTTCTCGGTGGCGTGCCGCTTGTAGTCGGGGCCCATCACGAGGCTCCTGATGTCGCCGTGGCCTACCATGGGGGCGTAGTTGGGGCTTATGCCTTTTGCCTCGACGCGCTCCATGAAGCCGCCCATGGTGTCCCAGTCGATCTCCCAGCCGTAGACCTCCCTGTGGCGCCTGTTGAAGGCGTCCCTAGGCATGAGCCAATCGTTCCCGTACATCACGGGGTTGATGTCCATGTAGATGTCGCTGTGGAACCACGGCATGCCTATCCAGTCCCCGAAGGGGCCGGGGCTGTTGCCGCACTGCCCACCGACGAAGGTGGTGACGCCCTGGTGGAGGAACCCCTCCGCCCGAGGGTAGTGGAGTATGCCTATGTCGCCGTGGTTGTGGACGTCGATGAACCCCGGGGAAACGACGTGCCCAGAGCCGTCGATGACCTTGGCGGCGTCGCCTTCAATGTGCTCCTTCGATATCGCCGCTATCCTCTCGCCCTTGGTCGCGAGCTCCCCCTCATAGCCTGGGGCTCCGGTCCCGTCCACGATCAATGCTTTCTCGATCAACAAATCGTATTCGATGGTCATGGATAGATAGACGCCGGCGTATGCTATACGTTTTACTCGACGTTACAATGTGGAGGACACCGTTCACTTGGCTTTCACTGAGTGTCTGCCGAACTCTCAGCGGATCGCCATCATGACTTTACTTACCATGAGAAAAAAAAGTTGGACCCTGTCTTCTGTGCCCTAGGATTCCTTGAAGTGGGGCATGACCTCGTTCCCGAAGAGGTTGATCGACTTCTTCTTGCTGGGCCCCAGCGGGGAGCCCGTTATGAAGTGGGTTATACCCGTCTTGAATAGCTCGTCGATCTGCTCCACGCACTGGTCGGGAGCACCGCATATGGAGAAGGCGTCTATCATGTCGCTGTCGACCGCGCCGAAGGCCTCCCCCCAGTTACGTTCCGTGAGATCCTTCCTGATCTTGTCGGCGCTCTCGACGGGTATCCCGTGCCGCTCAAGTATCGTGGAAGGACTCCCTGCAACGATGTACGCGACCACGGGGACGACGCTCTTCTTCGCGCTCTTCCTGTCGTCGGCCACTGAGAAGGACGTGTACGCGGCGACATCGATGTCTTCCATGCTTCTACCAGCCTTATCCGCGCCCGTTTTGATTAGTGAAACGGCTCTCTCGATGTCACGCGGGTGGGAGGCGTTTATCAGGGCGCCGTCGCCGATCTTGCCAGCCAGCTCCAGCATCTTGGGCCCCTGGGCCCCTATGTATATGGGAACCTCGCCCTTGACCTTGAAGTTGAAGCGGGCGCCGGCCGAAGTCGTGAACATCCGTCCACCGTAGCCGCTCTTCTCCCTTGCTATCTGACTCCTAATTAACTCGACTGACTCCCTCATGGCGCGTAGCGGGGACTCCATCTTCTTGCCCAGCATCTCCAGCGTCGTCCTGTCGCCTGCCCCTATGCCGCATATGACGCGGCCAGGCGCCACCTCGTTGAGGGACGCAACGCTCTGGGCGGTGTAGACGGGGTGTATAAGGTACGGGTTGGTGACTCCTGGACCCATCTTGATCCTGTCGGTGTAGTTGGCGATGAAGGCCAGGCTGACGTACACGTTCCTGTTGTTGAAGTGGTCGGTGATCCAGACGCTGTCGTAGCCCAGCTTCTCGGCCTGCATCGTGTAGTATGTGGTCTTCCAGAACAGCTCCATGGGCACAAACTCTATTCCGAAGCTCCTCATCCAGCTCTACTCCCAATGGGCGTCTACGCTGGCTGGAGAGCCACCCTGAGCTCCTTTAGATCGAAGGTGTCTATCACCTTGAGGGTTTTCTCGGGGTCTGCCTCGAAGGTCGCCTTCAGCAGGTTGGTTAGCCCCGCCTCGCTGTCCAGCTGGTCTCTCTGCCAGTAGTGGAGAATAGTCTTCGCCAGGGACGGCGGAATAGCGAGGCTCTCGTCACCCTCAAGGATTATATCTATCAGGTTCTCGGATAGAGGCCCCCTCATGGTCCTAGGTACCTGTTTTACAAAGTCGTTGTAGTTCATTTCCATTCCAATAATACTGAACAGGACACATACAAATGAATAATGGAATACCTAAAATACGGATTTCGTATAGTTCATACAGGAAAAACATACCTTTTCATTACTGATATAGAACTATTCGTTTGGAAAACGAGACATATAAATAGGTTTTCCTTCATTTTATATTTAAAAGAAGGAATGAAAAAAATTGTACAAAAATAGTAAAACCATCCAAGAAATGTACCTTCTTTTAACAGGAAGCAAACGAGAAAATGTCATTAGATCGTCTTGACCTGAGGATCATCAGATCCCTGAGCCAGAACGCCCGGAAACCATACAGTACTATAGCGAATGAACTCGAAGTAAGCGACGCCACCGTGCGGAAGCGCGTCAACCGGTTGGTAGAGGAGGGAATCATCAAACAGTTCAACCTCCTCCTAGACTACCATCGGATAGGCCGCATAGTGAAGGCGTTCATCGGGCTGCGTGTGAACGCCAACAAGCTCATGAACGTCGTCGGTCCCCTTCAGGATAACCCTGATGTCCAGGTGCTCTACAGGACCACGGGAAACGTGGACCTGTTCGTGGAGGTCATCTTCAAGGACATGGAGGAGCTGAAACAGTTCCTGGAGCAGGAGCTGAACATCGACGGCATATCGTATACAGAGGTGACCGTCGTGATAGGCCCCTACAAGAGGTGCCCATGCACGGGGCTGTAGAGTATTCGCCAAATAATCAGATGGGGCGTAGTATGATCAGCTCGCCCCCTTTAACCACGTGGGTCTGGAACTCCACCCTGAAGAGGCTCTCGAGGTAGCCTCTGAGAAAGGTCAGCGGTACGCCCAGGAACTCCACTACTATCTCGTTGCCGTCCCTGGTGAACCTACCCCAGCCGCGGTTCTCCAGCTCGCTGAGTATGATGCCCCAGTTGTCGACGCTTGTGAGGTCTAGGTTCGGGTCCGCGGAGCGGAGCACCTTTCTCTTGAGCGCCGTCGCCCTAGCCACGTCGTAGAGACGTGACTCAGACATGATGCTCAATATGTCGTTGAAGGTACCGTGGTCGACGATTAGGAGCCTCTCGGTGCCGCTCCTGTAGACGTAGGGGAGCCAGTCATGCATGTTCAGCTTCTTGTAGATGCGGAGCGCCGCGAGCGCCGCCTCCTCCTTGTTCTTTATTCGCTTGATGCGCTCAAGGAAGTTGAGGTAGCGTCTGAGGTCATCGTCAAGCTCTATGGCAAGCTCGGTGTCCTCGGTGGAGCGCTTCCGTACTGACATGGCATCCTCCTCGTCGTTCAAGGATATCATCAAAGTTCGGGGGCGGCTCGCTAAAACTGTTACTATACAGGAATAGTCAAGAGCTACCCTAGCGGAAAAGATCCTCCTCGAGGGGCCTTATTAGATCTGAGGCGCGGCCGTCCCCCTCAGGGTAGTCGTAGCCTCTGATCAGCACGACGGGGACGCCCTCGGCCTTTCCCTTCACAAGCTCGGCGGCCGCCGCCAGCTCATCCACGACGGCTATGTTAGTCACGTGCAGTGTGTGGCCCATCATGTCCTGCTCGCCTCGGTAGTCCCTGAAAGGTGACATGCCGGCGACGCCTATCGCGAAGTCGACCTGACCGAGACGCCAGGCCCGCCCCCAAGTGTCCGTGATGATCACCGCAGGCTTGACGCCGGTGATCTGCCCCAGCCCTTCCCTGATCCGCCTGGCAGAGGCGTCAGGGTCCACGGGGAGCAGCGTGATGTAGCCGTCCTCGACGTTGGAGAAGTCGACGCCGGCGTTGGCGCAGACGTGGCCGTGGCGGGTCTCGACGATCAGGGCTCGTCTCTTCATCCTTATTATCCTAGCTGTCTCCCTGAGGATGGCCTCCGCTACTCGGGGGTCCTTCTCCATCGTCTCCCCGATGTGCTCAGCGAACCGTGAGGGCTTCACCTCGTCGAGCTTGACTCTCCTCCCCTCGGCCTTGGAGACGATCTTCTGCGTGACAACCAAGATGTCCCGGTCTAGAAGCTGCAAGCCCTGGTTTTTAGCCGCCTCCGCGATTATCTCTGAGAGGTCGTCTCCCTCGTTGATCATGGGTATCCCTGTGAGGGGTATGATGCTGAGAGCCATACTAAGGGAGTGATGTCATGCTCTATTATAGGTAGTGGGAGGCGGAGGCGAGCCCGTGTTCCACGGGTGGGTCAGGGACCTGTATCTCCACTACTGGGAGAAAGCCAAGCCCTCAGCCTCCATCCTCCTCGAGGGCTAGCTTGTAGGTGCTTGAAGATATGCTCGAGAAGGTGATGCGTGACTAAACATACAAGGAGCTTTCTGGGATCCAGCCTGAACTTTATACCTTGTTCCGACGCGTGAGCCTACTATGATAAACGGCTTCGATCTCACCTAACTTCTGGCAATTGCTGCCTCTGTTCAAATGGAAAATATCGAGTCGAGGCTATTCAACGCTTGATAGTTTATTATCTATCTAGACATGATCATTGTGGTGATAGATTTGGGTATGAGGTCCGCCAAGAAGAAGCCGCTGACCAAGAAGGAGAGAGAGGAGAAAAGAAAGAAACGTAAGGAGAAAAAAGCGGAGAAGTAATTCTCTCCACCCATTTTTTTCTTCATTTACCTGAAGCTTTTCCCATGAACGTCTATAAATCAATAACAATCAATGTTTTAAACACCGGGCAGGCAAACCATACCCATGCAGGAGAAGCTCAAGGCCGCGGTAGCCCAGGTGAGCCCGGTCTTCATGGACAAGGAGGCCACCATCGAGAAGACCGTCAAGGCCATGGAGGAGGCCGCCCGCAGCAAGGCCCAGATCATAGTGTTCAGCGAGACCCACATCCCCGGGTACCCGTACTGGAGGGGCGCCAACCCCATCAGCAGGTGGAGTGCTAACCAGGTCGAGTACATGAAGAACGCGGTCAGTGTCCCCGGCCCCGACACCGAGGCACTGTGCCAGGCGGCCAGAGACAACGAGATCGTGGCCGTCGTCGGCTGCACCGAGATGAGCGACATCCCGGGCAGCAACACTCTCTACAACACGATCCTCTTCATAGACGCGGATGGCACCCTCCTGGGCCGCCACAGGAAGCTAATGCCCACCCACGGGGAGCGCACCGTCTGGGGCATGGGGGACAGCCGCGACCTCAAGGTATTCAAGACAAGCGTAGGCACGGTGGGCGGCCTCATCTGCTACGAGCACCACATGACCCTCACCAAGGCCGCCATGGCGTACCTGGGCGAGGAGATCCACTGCGCCCTCTGGGACGGCTACTGGGTCATGGACTGGCACCCCGGCAAGAAGCGGCGGTACAGGGAGGGCGACGACTGGCACCTCTGCGACATCGAGTACGCGTGCAAGGAGTACGCCATGGAGACCCAGAGCTTCGTGCTGAGCGCCTGCCAGTACATCCCCGACGACGAGATGCCCGACGACACCAAGGACTTCAACATCGCCTCCGGAGGCTCGAGCATCCTAAACCCGGCTGGTGTCTACCTGGTGGAACCTGTTTTCAACGAGGAGACCATCCTCTACGCCGATCTGGACCAGGACGACCGCCGCCACACCAAGGCCTACGTGGACGCCCTCGGCCACTACGCCCGCTGGGACGTGCTCCGCCTCGACATGAGGGGCGAGCCGAACCAGCCGTTCACCGTGAGGCCCCCCGACATCCCCTATAGCAGGATCAAGGAGGTCGCCGAGAGGCATGGAACCGACCCGGACAAGCTGGAGAAGATGCTCAGGGAGCTGGAGGGCTAGGCCTCCCT
>CAZCKR010000037.1:0-16470 GCA_964499305.1 uncultured Candidatus Bathyarchaeia archaeon
GATGTCTGTCTTTGAGAATAGATCAAATAATTCACCTTGAGCTATGCTTGAAGATAGCAGAAGTGCGGCTAACAAGATGACGGCTTTCATGCATCGCGCAGTATTCTACTTATATTATAATTAAATTAACGCTTAGAAAAGATAGATTACGCACTTATCCATATATCAAAATTTAAAATCAAGGCAATATTTGTTATATTGAGAAATTTATCCTCGTTACATGGAACAAACCTGAGTCTATTCAGGATTCCCTCATACCGGTAACAAAAAACAGGGGCGGCGGCCCCAAAAACGATTACCCGCCACAGGCTACCTCTTCACGAGTCCCAGCCTCACCGCCAAGCCATCGATCTCGTACTCCTTAACGGCGGCTCCTTTGGGCGCCTCACCCCTCACCAGCTCCACGCTGAGCGTCTCAGCCATGATATAGTCCGCCTCCTCCACGAACACCTCCTCCACAGCCTCGTCCCCCACGTAGTAAGTCACTATCTCGTCATCGATCTCGAAGTCAGCCTCCTTCCGCAGCGCCTGTATACGCCGCACAACATCCCTCGCCAAGCCCTCGCTCTCCAAGCCCCCCGACAACACCGTATAGACACCCACGAGCAGCCCACGGTCCTCCGCCACCGAGTAGTCTCCACGGGGCACCGAGACGATCTCCACCTCACCGGGTAGAACCATCACAGGTGAACCGTCAACCAACACCGTGACGGATTCACCTGCGCTCAGCGCCTCAGCCGCCTCCGAGCCAAGACCCCTCACCGCCTCAGCCACCCTCGGGAACAGCCTCCCATGCTTACGCCCCAGCATAGCCGGCACCGGCTCCACCGTCAGGCTCTGCAGCAGACCCCTGTCAGAGGACGCCCTGACCGCCTTGACGTTCAGCTCCTCCCTCACCAGGTCGCTGACCCTGCCCAGCCTCGGCAGATCCTCCGCCGGCACCACCACCACAGCCTCACCCAGCGGCTGCCGCAGCTTGATGCCGCTCTGGCTCCTCGCCGCCCTGCCCATGCTGCTCAACGTCATCGCCAGATCCATCTCCGCCAATAGCTCCACGTCAACCACCGACTCATCCACCTCTGGCCACCCGCAGTGGTGAACGCTCTCAGGCGCCCCAGGCTCCACAGGCCGCACCATCCTCTGGTACAGCGCCTCGCTCAGGTGCGGCGTCACCGGCGCCAGCAGCGACACCACCGTCCTCAGACACCTGTACAGGGTGCTGTACGCCGCACGCTTCTCGTCGTCGGCCTCCGTCTTCCAGAACCGCCGGCGGCTCCTACGCACATACCACTTGCTGAGCACGTCAACGAACCTGTCGATCTCCGCGCAAGCCGCATGGGCGTCGTAGCCGTCCAGCGCCTCCGTGACTTGCCCCACCGTCTGGCTGAGCCTCCCCAGCACCCACCTGTCCAGCGGCGCCGGCTCAGCGGCCTGCTGCTCCGGCGTCCATCCGTCCAGGGATGCGTACTGGTAGAAGAAGTTGTAGACGTTGAGCAGCGTCATGAAGAAGAGCCGCCGCACCTCGTTAGCCTTAGTATACCCGAACAGCAGGTTGCTCTCGGGCTTCGTCGTGCAGCATATCCACCTGATCACGTCGGAGCCCATTGTCTCCGCGGCGTCGTCGAACCATATGGCGTTCCCCCAGCTCTTATGCATCTCCCGCCCATCCTCCGCGAGCACCTGGCCGTGCCCCAGACACACCCTGTAAGGCGTCCTACGCACCAGTATCGTGCTCTCCGCCAGCATCGCGTAGAACCAGTTACGGAACTGGCCCGGGAAAGACTCCGTGATGAAGTGAGCCGGGAACCACTTCTCCCAGTACTCCGGATTTTGACGGTACTGGATGGTGCTGAACCCTACTATCCCCGCGTCCAGCCAGGGATTACCCACGTCGGGGATACGCGTCGCCAAGCCACCGCACTTCTCGCACCTGATCTTAACCTCATCGATGTACGGCCTGTGGGGGCTGTGCCCCTCGAACCTGTCCCACCCCTCCACCGCCCTCTTCTCCAGCTCCTCTTTGGAGCCTATGACGTCGAACCAGCCGCACCCGCACCTCCAGATGGGAAGCGCCAACCCGTAGTACCTCTTCTTGCTTATCATCCAGTCGTCCATGTTGCGGAGCCAGTCAAGCTCCCTCTTGAGCCCGAACTCGGGTATCCACTCCACCTCGTAGGCGCTGTCCATGATCTGGTACCGGAGGCTCCGCTCCTTCTCCTCCTCGGTCACCTCCTCGAGAGGCTTGTCCAGTTTCTCCCCCATGTCTATGAACCACTCGCTGACGTACCTGAACACCAGCTCGCTACCGCAGCGCCAGCACACCGGGTACCTGTGGGTATACCTCTGTGTCCTGTACAGCAGATCCTTCTTACGGAGGTCATCGAATATGGGCTCCGCCGAGTCGTAGACGTGCATGCCGCTGAGCCACCCGAAGCCGTCGATTATGACGCCGAAGTCGTCCAGAGGCGCCGGGGCGGGTAACCCGTACATCTTCCCGAGCATCAGGTCCTCCTTGCCGGCTCCCGGCGCGATGTGGACGATGCCCGTGCCCTCTTCCTCGCCCACCTCCTCCCAGAGTATGACTCTGTGGGCCTCGGGCACACCCAATTCGCTTATCAGGGGCAGCTCGTCGAAGGGGCCATGATACTTCCAGCCCTCCATCTCTGCGCCGCTCAGCTCGCCCAAGACCTCGACGTTCTTCTGGTCCGGTATGGCAGACTTGAGGGAGCCCTTGCTGAGGTAGAGCACCTCGTCCCTGTACCTGACCTTGACGTAGGTCAGCTCGGGATGGACGGCGGCGGCGACGTTGCTGGTGAGGGTCCACGGCGTGGTAGTCCAGATGAGGAGGGAACCCTCCCTGTCCCTCAGCCTGAACAGCACGTAGACGCTGGTGTGAGTAAGCTCACGGTAGCCCTCAGTCACTATCTCGTGCTGGCTGATGCCCGTGCTGCACCTGGGGCACCAAGGCATCGCGTCCGCCCCGATGTATATCCAGCCCCGCTCGTGGCAGCTCTTCAGCGCCGCCCATATCATGTAGTTGTTCTCGTCGCTGAGAGTGTAGTAGCTGCCTCCCAGCTCGGGCATCCCCAGGTTACCCACCAGCCACTCGGCCGTAGCCGTCACGGGCCCCCTAGAGCCCACGTACGTCGTCTCCTCCATGGGCTTCTCCAAGGCCTCGGCAAGCTTACGGAGCTCATCTGGGTCGTTCCAGTCCGTCCACATCCCCAGCCGTATGGACTGCTCAGTCTGGATGGCCGAGTAGTTCAGAACCCGCTGCTTACATTTCTTCACGAAGTCGGCCAGCCCATACGCCTCGATGTCCAGCTTGGACTCGAAGCCGAGCTCCTTCTCCACCTCGACCTCCACCCAGAGCCCCTGGCAGTCGAAGCCATTCTGGTTCCTGACCTCGTAGCCCCTCATGAAGCGGTAACGCGCGAACAAGTCCTTGTAGGTACGGCCCCACGCGTGGTGGACGCCCATGGGGTTGTTCGCCGTAATGGGGCCATCGATGAAACTCCAGTGAGGCCGATCCTCCCCCTCCTGAATCTCGACCCGTCTCCAGTAAGCGTCCGTCTCCTTCCAGAACCTCTGGACCTCGCGCTCAAGCGCCGGTATCTCCACCTTGCTGTCCAACGGCTTATAGCTCATGCTAGCCCACCCAACACTCCCTACAATATAAAACGTTATTCATCGTGCCCAGTGACAGCCTAAGCCAGAATTTTATAGTCACCGGACACCAAACGCACCGCAAATAAGGGCAGGCTAACCAAATAAAAACATATTGGGCACTTTTTCCTACTATCATCACTCCTTTCGATAACGTTAATTTTTAGAATAGCCCTTCTGGTCGTAGGTTCGAGATCTCTTTCATCCTAAGTTGTGTATATGGCTTTCATTTTTTTCTTGTACTCGTCAAACGCCTCCCTACCATCTTTCGTCAAACTAAGCCTAGTGTTAGGCCTGTTACCCACGAAGGACTTTTCCACCTGGATGTATCCAGCCTCTTCAAGCTTACTCATGTGGCCGCTCAGGTTACCGAAGGTCAGGCCGGTTTGGTTCATCAGGTAGACGAAGTCGGCACTCTCCACGACGTACAGGTGAGCCATGATGAGCAGCCTCGCTGGCTCATGGATCAGCTTATCGATCACATCAAACGGGGGCAGGTCGAGTTCGCTGGATTCCGCTGTCAACTAGTTAGGCCTCACAGAGTATTTACCGATGAAGCGTCTGAGTCTAATGACCCCCAGCACTAGTATAATGAAGCCGATGAACATGCACGAAATAGCAGTGTTCTGCGTAGAGTAGATGAATGGCTGGCTGAGGTAAATGTACCCCGATGAGAAAACCAGGAGGGATATCATAGAGTAACGGTAAAACCTGCTGAGGTGCATCAACCTACCGAGGCTCAGAAATATTATCGCGATAACCACCCCTTGAAACACCAGGTTGTATCGGTTTAGGAACAGCACCAGCGGCGGAGCTTCATCAGGTATACCCATATGGTAGAATAACCCTGAGAGCATCACGAACCCCGTTACGATCATTATTATGATCGTGTAGAAGGCAACGTGGCGCGTTCTCTCCTTAGTGAGCCTCACGTAGCCTAGGCGTGGATCTGTTATACGTTTCTTGGCCTCTAGGTAGAGCCAAGTGCCTAGGGCGAGTGGGGTGATTCTCAGAAACCGGGCGTCATCAATCTTTATGGAGAAGTATAGGCTCAGGAGCAGGAAGTATCCACCGATGAACACGTCTATCAACCCATCCTCATGGTAAGCACGTAAGGCTCTACGCTCTATCTCCTCGAGGTTAACATCATCACCCAAGACGCTCACTTGATACTAAAAAGATGTATTCTATATAAATATCTTTGTGTTACAAAGTATTTTTGTTGTAAGGATAAGTTACCTATTCGTAGTACCAATAGCTACGTCTCTAACTTTGTATATGTCATTTAGTTTGGCATCAGGTTCAAGTCTAGAGGACATTGGGGTGATCTCTACTTCGTCTATCCTCCACTTCTCCTCACCCGTACCCATGTCCAGACAGTGAAGCATTTAGTGACTTATTAGCATTTGAATTGTTATATGCATTAAGGTAACTTTGGGATAAAACCCTTTAACCTAGCGCTGATTCCGACTGACGCACGTGCGACTGGTATCTAATATAGCCCATTTATCAGTCGTATCTTTCGAAGTGCAGCGCGAGGTATACTTCTAAACTGTGTTGAAGCATGGATCAGGGGGCGGGCTCAATGGGGGTGAGAAACACTTTTTCCAGAGGAAATACTAGTGCTATCTAATCTAGATGGATGATAGAATATACAGATAACCAAAGCCCATATCACAACTTTATCTCTCTAGCTGCCCCATATAGCCTCGATTTGATTATTGTTATTATTGTTATTATTGAACCTCCACGCGCATGTGCATGTACGCCTTTTTTAGTGCGAAAATTTTTCTCTAAATCATATTTTAGGGTTTTCTCCGTGAACTTTCATCTAAATGGCCACAGATAAGCTCCATCAAAATGTACGACCGAAGTTTCTGGTGGATCGAGCGGGCCCCAGCTCCTGCAGAAATGGAAGCTGAGATACCCCCTTGAACGAGACATGAACTCACCATCAAAGGACGAGATCGAGGTCTCACTAACAACTACAACATCGCTTGATTCAAGATAACCGGTGTCAGGCCACTTCTCTTCCGAGAAGACGATCATGAAATCAATCGGTCTAGAGGAGCCGAAACGGTACCTCACCCTCTCGCCCCATCTCAGTTCTACACTGTAACAGTGGGAGTGGATCGTCGAGTCGACGAGGCCCACCTTGAACCTAACCGGCAGCTCCATGGGTGTGACTCTTATAGCGGCCTGTCCGGTGCTTATATCCTCGGGATAACCCACGGTACCGATTTGCTTGAATACGGAAAGAGGCCGTTCATCATGCCGATGCTGAAGATACTGTAGGCCAACGAAAACAACGACCAGGATACAGGAGATGGCGACTGCGTTCCTCTTCGTCAGCTTCACGGCGTATCATCACACCTGTGAGCCTACCTTTGTCTGGGATCGTCTCGGTCTCAATCTTTCCAGATCGATATAACGTTATTTAAATATAATACTACTTTTTGGAACAGTGAGAATCGAACGCATTTGAACATGAGACCCTTGAGCCTCCTTCTATTGATCAAATGTTAATTCTGCCTTATCCAAAATGCGATTTTTTATTATCATAAACGATTTATGAGATAACGTTAATTATCCTAGACTCTTCTTCAATGCGGTGAAATAATTGAAGAACGAACGGGAGCTACTGATGATCCCGGGGCCAACCATAGTCTCGCCCAGGGTCCTCAGGGCTTTAGCGAAACCCGTCCTCAGCCACGTCAGCAACGAGTTCGTCGATGGCTACGCCGAGGCGCTAGCACTACAGAAAAAGTTGTTCGTAACCGAGGGCACACCCTTCCTCCTCGCAGGCAGCGGAACCCTCGGCATGGAGGCCGCCATCTCCAACCTCATGGAGAAGGGCGACAAGGTGCTCTGCGTCGAGAACGGCTACTTCGGCGAGAAGTGGGAGGAGATAGTGGAGACCCACGGCGGAGAAGTAGACCGCGTAAGGTTCGAGTGGGGCGACGCCGTGAACGTCAACATGGTCAAGGAGAAGCTCGAAGGCAACGAGTACAAGCTCTTCACAGTGGAGCACGTCGACACCAGCACCGGCATAGCCAACGACCTAAAGAAGATAGGAGAGCTACGGAGGAACACCGACGCGCTGTACGTCGTCGACAGCGTCTGCGGCGTAGGCGGAATGCCCCTCAAGATGGACGAGTGGAACATCGACTTCTGCCTCACCGGAAGCCAGAAGGCCCTCGGGGCTCCTCCGGGCATCAGCCTGTTCTGCGTCAACGACAAGGCATGGCAGACCGTCGAGAAACGAAAGAGCCCACCCAGCGACTACTACGTCAACCTCAAGCGCTGGAAGCCCATCATGGACAACCCGAAAGGCTACTTCGCCACACCAGCCACCGGCCTGGTGCTCGGCATGCTGGAGTCCCTGAGGATAATATTCGAGGAAGGGCTGGAGACGAGATGGAAGCGACACGAGGTCTTCAGCAAGGCCTTCCAGGCAGGCGTCAAGGCGCTGGGTTGGGGCAGCTTCCCCGCGGAGGGACACAACGCCCACACCCTCACGGTGCCCAAGGTGCCTGAAGGAGTGGACGACGCGAAGATGAGGACCACCATGTTCCAGAAGTACGGGGTGATCATAGCCGGTGGGCTCGGCAAGCTGGGAGGAAAGACGGTCCGCGTCGGCCACATGGGCAACGACACCATGAACGACCTTGTTGCGACGCTCGGCGCCATGGAGATGTCCCTGGCTGAGATGGGTCACGTCGACGAACTCGGAAAGGCAGTCGGCGCGATGATGAAGGTATTCACAAAATACTAATTTTTTATCTTTTTTTTCAACATTTTTAAGTATTCTGCCTAACATCCAGATATCCAATTTTATAGTTGCTAATATCGAAGGGTAGGACTCGGTTACACTTTGTTCGGTGAACTGCTTGAAGTTCAGCGAGGAACGGCCAAGACCAAAGGGTGTATCCAGGAAGAAGAGAAGAGAGGGGACATCAACTACAAATAACGACCACCAAACAACCCAACGGGAACGACCTAACTTGTACAACCGTAACAAAAGGTCACGGTTTGAAAACAAGAAAAAATACAGCGACATAATATCAATATGGCCAAAGATAGTCGAGTACATCGGCCTCAGCGAGTACGAGTCAAAAGTCTACCTAAGCCTCATCAACCTAGGCACAGCCGGAGCCAGAAAACTCAGCCTAAACTGCGACGTACCCAGAACCAAGGTATACGGCACACTGAAGAAACTCATAGACTACGGCCTAGTAGTCGAGATACCGGGAACACCAAAGCAGTTCGCCCCAAGCCACCCAGGAGAATCCTTCAACACGATACTCAACATAACGAAAGAGAAGGCCACAGACTTCGACTCCATCATCAAACACCTGGAAACCATACACGAGAAACACAAGGAAGAAACAGGGCCAAAGAAGAAGCTAGTCTGGTTCCTCGAACAAGACCTAGACATCAAAGGCAAGTGCAACGAGATCATCCGACAGAGCGAGGAGTCGCTCACCATCGTCACAACCGACGACGGACTCGAGATACTGTTCAACGCCGCCCACAGGCTGCTCGACGAGATGCTGGAGAACGGCGTCGAGATAAAGCTCTACAGCCCCCTCGACCCCCGAGTAAACCCCCTGGCCAGAGAGCTCAGCTACATCTACCAAGTCAAGAAGGTGGAGGTCAACACGCCCATCATGTTCATCAACAGCGACAACAAGCGTTTCATACTGGCGAAACTGGTGCCCAGGGGATCCGAGAAACCCTTCGAGTCCGCGATGTTCACAGAGGACATAGAGCTCCTGGACCTCATCTGCCTCCTGCTGGTAAACGGCCACAAGGAGATCCTCCTAAAAGCGCTAAACCTCTAGGTGGCAACCGTTGTCCCTCCAGTCACAAGACAACGGCCTCCAAGAGATACTTGACCAGGTAGAGAACGGCTCGGAGATACTCCTCGTACAGGTACCCGGCAACGGCGAGCCTCGGCTCACACAGACAAACCTACACATATGCGCGTGCCAACTCAGGGAACTCATCAGCCTCTCCGAGCGCAGCTTCACAGAGAAGATAAGCTCCAAGGACCACATACTCTTCACAAGACTCGAGAAGGGCTCGGCGCTCCTCGAAAGGATAACCCAAGACGTCCTCGAGGAGTGCCTGGGGAGAACCGGGGCGGCGCTTGTGGACCAGAGAATCTCGGAGAAACCCAGCCCACTCAGGTACGGCAAGGTCATCGACACGCTACAGGAATCCATGGGAAGCAGCGCGGAGCTCATCAAACGAGCCATATCCAAGGCGCTCTACCAGGAGCTCAGGTCTAACCCAGGAGCACTGAAAGATGAACAACCATAGAGTAGAGACCGGGGTAAGATGCCTCGACGAGGCCCTACAAGGAGGCCTCCCCATGGGAAGCATGACCCTCATAGCAGGCACCCCCGGCACAGGGAAGACCCTGCTGAGCGGCGAGTTCCTCTACAGGGGAGCCTCACAGGGAGAGAACTGCCTCTACGTGAGCCTCAGCGAGGGAAGGCACAGCTTCCTCGAGTATATGGCGAGGGTGGGCAGAGACCTCACGGCCCAAGACACGTGGAGCAGGCTCGAAGTCATGGACCTGGTCACAATGAAGGAAGAGGGCCTCGACGTGCTAGTCGAGATGATAACGAGCCACCTAGAGGAGACCAACGCCAAGAGGCTGGTGATAGACAGCTTCACCGCGCTGAGCAACGCCTTCACAAAGACCATAGACGCCCGCGTCACGCTGCACATCCTCAGCAAGATACTGGCCCACACCCACTGCACCACGCTGCTCGTCACCGAGATGCCCACCGGCTCAAACAGGATCGGCCTCGGCGTGGAGGAGTTCGTGGCAGACGGCATCATAGCGCTCAGACGAGAAGTCCTGAACGGCGGCGTCTTCAGGGAGCTGGAGATAATCAAGATGAGAGGCACCCTCATCGAGAGGCCCCTCCACGCCTTCACGCTGCACAGGGGCTTCCGCGTGCTACCGATGTTCCGGAACAAGCCAATAGGACACCCTAAGAGATACCTGCCTGACCACGACCCCGACGGACACTACCAAACAGGGAGCCCTGGGCTAGACGAGATAACCGGCGGCTACAGAAAAGGCGACACCGTGTTCATAGAGCTGGGAGAGAACATAGCACCCATCGTGCCTGCGCTCATAGTAGGGCCCCTGCGCGCCAGCTTCATGACCAGCCAGAGGGGCGTCCTCTTCCTGCCGCCGAGCGGCGAGAGCGTGAACAGGATAACCGGCTTCGATCACCAGTACGGGGTGACGGCCGAGGAGCAGCGCCGTCTACTGAGGATAGCCACGACGCTGCCCGAGGAGGAGACACCCGTGAACCTAGGCCTCGACCCAGGGGACATAAAGATGAGCCAGAGGATATGGAGGGAAGAGGCCTCGAGGCTCCACCGCGAGACGGGGCAGCCCACACTAAACATAGTCTACGTGGACCGCCTAGGCAAGACATGGCCGGAGGCCCAGAGCAGGAGCTTCCTCGACACAGAGTCGATGCACACCCGCAACACAGGCGGCCTCCTAGTCCTCCTCTCAAGGCCTGGAGAGGAGGCCACACGGCAGCACGCGTCCAACCTGGCCCATACACACCTGAGGGTACACAACCAGAGAGGCGTCATGCTGCTGGACGGCGTCAAACCCCAGACACCACTGTACGCACTGGAGCAGGACGGCTCGGCGGGCTACCCCTCCCTCAGTCTGACGCCCATATACTAATGACTCAGCCAACGAGGGCCGCAGCCACATCCTCGTCCGAGGCGTCCCCGCTGACGCTGACAGACCTGTCGAGAGGCCTGAGATGATGCAAGTTCACCCTCCTCCTCCTGACGCCCGGGCCCGCTATCACCACGTAGTTCCTATCGATGACTTCGACTACTACACACTCCAGCCCCTTCTCGCGTCCCCTCAGCTTGACGCAGACCCGCCCCACATCGAAAGCAGACACAACACTCACCTGCAACTCAGGTATTCATCTACGACGT
The DNA here is from genome assembly GCA_964499305.1 of uncultured Candidatus Bathyarchaeia archaeon. Lineage (GTDB taxonomy): Archaea > Thermoproteota > Bathyarchaeia > TCS64 > TCS64 > RBG-16-57-9. The sequence goes on from CAZCKR010000037.1 coordinate 10,660, forward strand.
TTTTAAGGATTCGCGCGACTCCGTCGGCTTCGAAGAGCCCCGTGTTCACCACCAGGTCGTACACGCTGAGGTCCTCCAGGTCCACGCCGTAACACTCCCTGAACCGCCTGAGCTCGTTCTCCTCCCTGAAACGGGTCTCCCTATCCACCTTTTCTACGTCGCGGCCCTCACGCTCCGCGATGCGGCGAACCCTCTCCTCCAGGGGGCCGCTAAGATAGATCCTGAGGTCAGGGTCCTCAGCCATCCACCCAGACAGCGTGGCGTCGATGACCACCCCTCCCCTCCGGGACTCCTCCTTGGTCCTAGCGTCCAGATAGTTATCGAAATCCCGGTCCGCGGCGGCCTTCCTCGACATCTCCTCGAGGGACAGGCCCAGCTCCTCGGCGCGCTCACGGAAGACCATGCCAGCAGAGACGTAGCGCAGATCATAGGCCTCGGCTATGAGCCTAGCCTGGGTGCTGCGCCCCGAGCCGTGGGGGCCCGCCACCGTGATGACGAGGTCACGCCCGCTCAACGCCTAGTCCTCTGGGTCGATCTCGAAGCTCAAGCCAAACACCCTGTTCAGGACGATGTTGAAGCTTATGCTGCAGAGAATGTACCACTGGATGAACTTGAACTCCAGGGGGACCCACGGGAAGCTGAAGGGGAAGTAAGCGATGACGATGCCCGAGAAGAACTCGCTCAGCGGACGCCACAGAAACAGGAGGGGGATGGTAAAAAACATGCTCGACTTCATCCTGTCCATGCTGATCTTGCTCTGCTGTGACATCAGGTCCTGCTGACGCTTCTGAACCTTAGATATCCTCCTCTGGTTCCCGCTCCTGGTGGCGTCCATAAGCTCCTTCCTTACCCTAGAGCTCTCGATGGTGAGCTTCCTGTAAGCATCAAGGTCCATGCTCCGCACCCCTATGAGGCTAGTAACCGTGCCAAGGGTGAGGGCTATGCCCATTATGGCGAAAGTGGCGTACGGTGGAGCCGCGAAGGCGCCGAAGTCGATGGCGATCTGGCTTAGCATCATATGTTTACCTAGTCACGGATAAATGAGGTGAGGGTATAAAAAGGTGACCTACCTCTCCGACATGATCTGGCAATACCTGCGCCAGCTAAGGCAGATGGTCTTCGGGTGAGCCGCCTTCACCTCGTCCAGCTTAGTCACGGCCGTGTTATGCGGCGCAGACAGCAGCTCCGCGGGGTTCTGGTATGCCAGATCGTTGATCTCAGTCATAACCTCGATGAACGCGTCCAGTGACTCGACGGGCTCGGACTCGGTGGGCTCGATCATCAGGGCCTCGGGCACGATCAGCGGGAAGTAGGTAGTGGGCGCGTGCAGCCCGTAGTCGAGGAGCTTCTTGCTCACGTACAGCGCGCTCACCCCTGTGTCGTTAAGCATCGGTCCGGCGCTGAGCACCGCCTCGTGCTTCCTCGGCTTCTCAGGGTCGTAAGTCAGCTCATATCCCTTCAGATCCTTCAGCTTCTGACTGACGTAGTTCGCGTTAAGAACGGAGAGCTCAGACGACTCCTTCAGCCCCTCGCCGCCCATCGTGACCATGTACGCGTACGCCTTGAGGGCCACGTTCACGTTGCCGTTGAACCCGTGTACCTTACCGATGGATTTAGGCTTGTCCCAGTCGAGACTGTAGACACCACCGTCTTCCACGATGTCAGGCACGGGGAGGAAACCGGCAAGGAACTCCTTGACTCCCACCGGCCCGCCTCCCGGACCCCCGCCGCCGTGGGGCGTGCTGAAGGTCTTGTGGAGGTTGCTGTGTATGACGTCGAAGCCCATGTCGCCTGGCCTGCACCACCCCATGATGGCGTTAAGGTTGGCGCCGTCGTAGTACATGAGGCCCCCGGCGTCGTGGACTATCCTGCTTATCTCGGTTATCTGGTTCTCGAAGACCCCTATCGTGTTCGGGTTGGTCAGCATGAGTCCAGCCGTCTGGGGTCCAGCCGCGGCTGTCAAGGCGTCGAGATCCACCGTCCCCGAGTCGTTACTCTGTATCTCCACCGTCTTGAAGCCCGCCATGTTAGCGCTGGCGGGGTTCGTGCCATGGCCGCTGTCAGGGATGATTATCTCCGTCCGCTTCTCCAGCTCGCCGTTGTCCCTGTGGTACTGCCTCATGAGCATTATGCCGGTCCACTCCCCGTGGGCCCCCGCCGCCGGCTGGAGCGTGGCGTCATCCATCCCCGTGATCTCAAGGAAATACCCCTTGAAGGTGTAGAGGAGCTTGAGTATCCCTTGCACCGTCTCGTCGTCCTGCATGGGGTGAAGCCCGGTTACTTTCGGGTGGGATGCCAGTACCTCGTTGATTATGGGGTTATACTTCATGGTGCAGCTCCCGAGAGGGTATATGAGCCCGGAGTTGACGCCGTAGTTCATCTGGCTGAGATGCATGTAGTGCCGCAGGACCTGTATCTCGGAGAGCTCGGGAAGGTTGGGGGCTTCTCTGCGTTGGAGGGCCTCCGGGACGAGGTTCTCGGGGTCCAGTGAGTCGTTGATCTCCGGCTCTAGAGGGGGGAACTGGTACCCTATTCTTCCTTTGTTGCTCAGCTCGAAGATCAGGGGCTCCGCCCAGTCTGCCTGTCTAAACTTTATCGTCATCACTCCAGCGCCTCCTTCAGCACAGAGACCAGCGAGTCTATGTTCTTCTTGCTGTGTACCTCAGTAACGCAGAATAGGCTGGTCTCACCAAGGTCGGGGAACTGCTTCGTCAAAGGTATGCCCGCCTGTATCCCTTTTGCCCTGAGCTCCTTGTTTACCTCGTCTACAGACTTGTGCTGGAAGTTGACCGTGAACTCCTTGAAGTGGAAGCTGTTGAATATGGGCGCCCTCACTTCGGGCAGTTCACCTATCTTCCGCTGAGCGTACCTCGCTCTACTAATGATGGTCTCCCCCAGCTCCCTCATCCCGGTGGGGCCTAAAAGGCTCAGGTAGACACCCGCAGCGACGGCGCACAACGCCTGGTTGCTACATATGTTGCTTGTGGCCTTCTCCCGTCTGATGTGCTGCTCACGGGTCTGAAGAGTCATGGTGTAGGCGCGCCTCTGATCCTTCAAGGTCTCTGTGATGCCGATTATGCGGCCTGGCATCTGACGGATGTACCTGTTATCGTGCTTGCAAGCCAGTATCCCGAGGAGAGGGCCGCCGTAGCTCATGTGGTTACCCAGCGGCTGCCCCTCGCCGCAGACGATGTCGGCACCGTATCCGCCGGGTGCCTTCAGTACGCCGAGGCTCGTAGGGTCGACGCCGACCACGTACAACGCTTTGTTGTCGTGTGCTATCTCGCCGACGTCGACTGCGTTCTCCTCCACGAACCCCATGTAGGAGGGGTTCTCTATGTAGACAGCCGCCGTATCCCCGTCAACCTTGTCCTTCAGGTCCTCTAGGTCCATGAGGCCGGTGATCTCGTCGTGGTCCACCTTCTCTACACTGAGTCCGGCTGGCTCGGTGTAGGTCTTGAGTACAGAGTACCTGAAGGGGCTCATCAGATCGGGTACGAGGACCTTCGTCTTCCTCGTGATCCTGCTGGACATGAGCGTGGCCTCGCCTACGGCGGTGCTCCAGTCGTAGAGGCTGCTGTTGGCGACGTCCATGCCCACGAGTTCACAGACCTGGCTCTGGTACTCGAAGACGCTCTGAAGCATGCCTTGGCTGATCTCGGGCTGGTAGGGCGTGTAGCTGGTTAGGAACTCGGCGCGGTGAACGACTTCATCCACGACGCTAGGTACGTAGTGGGGCCAGACGCCTCCCCCCATGAAGGGCGGACACCTTAGCGTGGTGTTCTCCTCAAGGAGACCGGAGACATGGGCCTTCACCTCCGCCTCCGTGCTGGGCCCCGGGATCTCGAGTATTCCCTTGTATACGAGTTCGTTGGGGATGTCGGAATATAGGTCAGCGATGGACGAGATTCCTATGTCGTCCATCATCTTCTCCTTTATCTCGGGGACGCTGTTCGGCAGATACCTGTGAATCTTACTCAACTCTTCTCCTCCGATATGTCTTATATTCAACGCATAACCCATAGATAATCTTACCCCAAAAATGTGGCTTCATGAAGCAAACTTAATACACGGCTCCGCTTCCTAGACTGAGTAGCGTGATTACATGCCTGAAGTTTCCATAGACCCGGAGAGATGTGTGAACTGCAAGACCTGTGTATCCACGTGTCCCATGGGGGTGTACAGCGACGAGGGAGACAAGGTCGTTGTCGCCGCCGAGGACGAGTGCATCGCGTGCATGGGCTGCGTAGCCGCGTGCCCGACAGAAGCCATAACCGTCGTCGAGTAGAACCTGTTTTAACCCCGTTTTCCCATTCCCTTCTCCATGCGCGGCTTGAGAAAAAGGATAATCGACTGGGTTGAAGAGAACCGGGAAGAGAGCATCAAGTTCCTCCAAGAGGTCATATCGATACCCAGCCCAAGCTTCGAGGAGAGGCAGATGGCCGAGTTCCTAGCTGAGAAGATGAAGGAATACGGCTTCGATGCATCCTTCGTGGACGAAAAACATGACGCCCTCGGGACCATAATCGGGTCAGGGGGAGGCAGAAGCCTGCTGCTTAACGGACACATAGACCACGTCCCCGTCGGCGCCATGGTTGGCCCCTACTCAGGGAAACTGATGGACGGAGCCGATCTCGGGGTCGACGGACAGGTCGTGTAAGGTAGAGCAGCGTGCGACATGAAGGCGGCGGTCGCGGCCATGATGCTCGCCGGCAGAACCCCCAAGGAACTAGAGATAAGTCTTAAAGGTGACTACAAGGTAGCGGCGGTGGCCCAGGAGGAGGTTGGCGGCGCAGGAACCATGTCCACCATCGTTGACAGCCAGTTCCTGGCGGACGTGGTTCTCATAGGAGAGGCCACGAACATGGAGCTGGCCCTAGGCCACAGGGGCTCGATGAAGTTCGGGGTAGCCGTCAAGGGCCGGAGCTGCCACGCCAGCGCCCCTGAGAGAGGCGTTAATGCTCTATATAAGGCGACGAAGATGATCCAGATGATACGGGACGACCTTGTACCCCGGCTGCCCAGTCACCCCATCTATGGGCGAGTCAGCCTCGTGGTGACCCAGATAGAGGTCAGCCCGAAGGCGTTCAACGTCGTCCCCGAGTCCTGCCGGTTCTGGATGGACTGCAGGAACCACCCAGATTTCACAGCCGAGGACCTCTACAAAGAGCTGAACAAGATAATAGCCGAAATTAGGGCAGATGATCCTGAGTTTGAGGCAACGGTCATCCCCACGACGTTGATCACCGGGAGAACGTTCTCAGGGTTCTACACGGACCCGGATAAGCACCCGGTGGTAGAGGAGGCGGCTCAGGCGGTGTCCGAGATCTACAGAGCCAAAGCGTGGCCTATGGACCTTCGCCACCGATGGACGCATGTACTCCCGGCTCGGGTTACCCGTCGTCGGGTTCGGGCCCGGTGAGGAGAGGTTCGCCCACACCCAGCAGGACCACGTGAAGGTAAGGGACTATCTAGACACGAAAAAGGTCTACGCTTGGCTCGCATGCAAGATATGTGTGGCTAGAGAAAGCTGATAAGCCATAGACTCCCCTATTCTCTCTGAGAGAGCTTGTCGGATTACATGACGAAGATCAGGGACCTCACCACCTACAGCAGGAGGGTGAACCTGGTCGCCAAGATCCTGGAACAGGGGGACGTCAGGGAGGTGTCCAGCAGCAGCGACGGGCAGCTACACAGGGTGGCTGAGGCCCTCGTGGGCGACGAGACGGGCACCGTTCTAATGACGCTGTGGGACGAGAACATCGACAGGTTCGGCGTCGGCGACGTCGTCGAGGTGGAGAACGGCTACGC
>CAZCKR010000038.1:0-15926 GCA_964499305.1 uncultured Candidatus Bathyarchaeia archaeon
ACACTGCGAGTCTCTTCACTGTGCTAGCCCCTGATACTAACTCTGCTTTACCCTAGCAATTTAAATTGTGCTGTATGCTGGCTTAAATACCAACACTCCATCTTAGGGCTCCGTATTAAATTTCCTTTATTTTAGTGACTCCGTGCGGATCTGCGGCTCATCGTGTCAGTAATTATGCCCTTCTCGATGAAATTTACGGGTTTCATGTCTCTTTCGAATCCCATAGTTACATCTTCCCATCACCGCGTCGTACCATGGCACGAACTTTGCGGCGGCCCATGCCTTGAAACCCGTTTCAACGAGTAGGGGTGGGGCATAAATTATAGCCGTCGAGGCGTATCTACTCGATATGGTTGATTTTCTAGTAAAAAGCGGCCTCGTCTACACCATGGACCCTAGGCGCCGTGTGCTGAAGGACGGCGCCGTCGCAGTCGACGGAGACAGGATCGTGGCCGTCGGAGGGTCCTCCGATCTCGAGTCAACATACGCCGCGGACAGGGTCATCGACGCGAAGGGCATGGCTGTTCTACCGGGCTTCGTCAACGTCCACACTCATCTGCCGAGCATCTTCGTGCGGGGGGTCTACGGGGTGATACGGGAGGGGCTGTACCGGGTCCTGTTCCCCGTCAAGGAGTACGTAGAGCCAGGGCACATCCACACGCTTGGGCTGGCAAGCTGCGTGGAGGCGCTGTCCTCGGGCTCGACTACCATCCAGGAGACGTATAACTACATGGCCGAGTTCGCCGGGGCCGCCGAGGAGACCGGGATCAGGGCCGACCTCGGGGAACAGATAGCGGAGGCCGACTACCAGGCCATCAAGGACGGGGTCTACCGCTACCAGCCAGAGCAGGCTGAGGCAATGATCAAACGGGCTAAGGCGCTCAAGGAGGGTTGGGACGGGGCCGCGGGCGGCAGGATAACGGTGAGCTGGGCCCCGCTGGCGCCCGACATGTGCACGCCATGGGTCTACGAGGAGATTATGAGGCTCCACAGGCCTGGCGAGAAGGTGAGCACCCACGTCGAGCAGAGCACGAGGGAGGTCGAGCAGGTTCGCAGGCTCTACGGGAAGACCAGCGTGGAGCACCTCAACGACTTGGGCGTGCTCGGCCCCGACCTCATCGGGGCCCACTGCATCCACAACGACGACCATGACCTGAGGCTCATGAAGGAGGCCGGCGCCGGCGTACTCCACTGTCCGAGGCCCTACCTGCTGGGAGGCTCCACCGCTCCGCTTGCTAGGTGGAGGGAGATGGGCATGAAGGTTGGGCTGGGCACCGACAACGTCTACCACACGATGTGGGAGACCATGAGGGCCGCAGTATATGGGGCCAGGTTCAGGGAGACCCTGGGGGAGCCCCGATGCCCCGGCTACTACGAGTTCCTAGAGCTAGCCACCGTCAAGGGAGCCGAGATCATGGGCCTAGAGGACACGGTGGGCAGCCTGGAGCCCGGGAAGAAGGCTGACCTGCAGCTGATCAACCTCAAGAGCCCCAACATAATGCCCACGGCTGACTTCACGTCGAGCCTCGTCCTCTACGGCTCCACCGTGAACGTAGACACGGTGATGGTTGACGGCAGGATCGTCAAGGAAAAGGGCAGTGTCAATGTGGTCGATCTAGGCGAAGTTCTGGGGAAAGCCCAGGAGATCACCGACGAGATATGGGGGAACCTGTTCTCCGACAGGCCCCGGCTCAGGGATTTGATGGACGCTTAACTGCCTCCTCTTTCCTACCAGCTGTTGGGTGCTATCTTGCGCGCAGCACCATGCCTTTCAGCGCGCCCGTGTGCTCGTTGTCCTCCACAGCTAGGACCCCGTTGACGAAGACTTTGCTGATGCCGCTGGGGTACACCCTGGGGGTCATCCACGTGGCGTTGTTCCTGATCGTTTTGGGGTCCCAGATCATTATGTCTGCGCGTTGCCCCGGCCTGATGAGGCCCCTGTCCATGACTCGCATCCTCTGGGCGGGCAGCCCCGTGCACTTCCGCACGGCGTCCTCGAGGCTCAGCGCCCGGTCCTCTCTCACCCATTTCTCGAAGAAGTAGGGGTACTGGCCGTATGCCCTAGTGACGAGCTCGCCGACGGACTTCTCCGAGAGTGGACCCCTCGGCGAGTCGTTCCCCGCGTCGATGGCGACGGAGCAGTTGGGGTGCAGCAGCGAGAAGTCTGTGTCCCACCTGCTGGTGATCCCCACGGCCCCCCACGCCCTCTCGAAGCCCTCGCCCTCCTTCACCAGGATGTCAATGAGGGCGTCGAACGGGTCCTTCCCCATCTCTTGCCCTATCTGCTTCAGGTTCATGCCGTTGTACTCTGGGCTGTTCTCGCAGTGGGCCACTAGGAAACGGTCCCAGGTGTCCAGGAGCCCCCGTCTACCGGCGAGGATGGGGCCGTACTGGCGGTTGGGGAGGTCCCTTCTCAGGTACTCTATGACCTCAGGGTCCTTCAGCATCTCGTAGGTGAACTCGCCGCCCTTCTTTGTGTACTTGGAGCCAATGATTATGGGCTCGATGAGCCCGCATCCGCACCAGCCTACCCCGTCCTCATCCATGGTCCACGGCACCTGGTTGAAGCCTACGTCTAGCCCCCGCTCCCTGGCTGCGTCGAAGAGGTCCACTATGTGCTTGGTTTTGCCGTCCGAGGGATACCTGGCGCCCCAGTGGACGCCCTCCACGCATACCCCCGACCTCTCCCCTATCTCCGCCGCCTCCTTGGCCGCCTCCACCACCTTGACGTCCCTGCTCCTGATGTGGGTCGCGTAGATGCCGCCGTACTCGGCTACGACGCGGCAGAGCTCGACGAGGGCGTCGGTGTCTATCAGCGTCTGGGGGTCGTACTCTAGGCCAGAGGAGAGGCCGTACGATCCCTCATCCATCGCCTGCTTGAGCATGCCCTTCATCTGTTCAAGCTCATCGTTGGTGGGCGGCCTGTCATACGCGTCCATCCCCATGGCGGAGACCAGTAGGTTGCCTAGCCCAGTGAATGTCGCCGAGTTGATGGCTACGCCCCTAGACTCCATCATCGAGAGGTACTCGGCTGTGGACAGCCAGTCGAAGCTGATCTCCCTCCTCTCCTCGAAGAACTTCCTTGCCGCCTCGTTTAACGGCGCCGCGGAGTTGCCGCAGTTGCCGTTGAAGACGGTGGTGACGCCCTGGCGGATGAAGCTGTCCGCCTCGGGGTTCACAAGCAGCGAGAAGTCGCTGTGGGAGTGAACGTCTATGATCCCGGGCGACAAGACGAGCCCATCAGCGTCTATCACCACGTCATAGTCTTTGGGGTCCAGTTTCCCGACCTGCGTGATTTTCCCTGTGCTTACGGCCACGTCTCCCTTGAACCAGGGGCTGCCGGTGCCATCCACCACTCTACCGTTTTTAATCATCACTTCTTGAGCCAATTCTGCTCTCCTGCGAGAGAATGTCTGCGTGTCCATATAAGAGGTAGAGAGCAGCGGGGCTCCCAGGTTCATCTTTTATACTGCCGTTCGAGGTTTGGTTTGATGAGTTTAGCTCTTGTTTCTAACCTCGTTATTAACGTCAGCTTACTCGTCGTTCTCTGCATCGGCTTCACGTTCACGTATATGATGGAGAAGTTCCCGAACTTCGCTCACACCAGCTACGCGAGCATAGGCACCGTTGTGGCTTTCTATCTGGTGAGGTTCCATGGGTTCAGCCCCTACCAGACGTGGCCCGTCGTGGTGCTCGTGTGCGGCTTGCTGGGCGTACTGCTATACATCTGCATCGTCCGTCCCATAAAGGCGCAGGGGATGAGGGAGATCACGTTGACGTTCACGTTCTACATAATTTCCCAGATGATCTCCATGGTGCTTGCGATTTTCAGCTACTGGCTCCTCGTGAGCATGGGCGTCCAGTCGTCCGGGTTCCTTCTCCGGAACTACGACTTCAGGGTCAACGGTCTTCCAGGCATCGGCTTCGTGGCCCCCGTCACCGTTCTGCTTCTCGTCGCGGCGCTCAACGTCTTCCTCTACGTCTCGAAGTTCGGCGTCGCGATGAGGGCCACCGCCGAGGACGAGTTCCTCGCCTCGAGCCTAGGAGTGAACATCCACCGCGTCCACGTCGCCTCCTGGTTCATCTCGGGGGCCTTGGCGGGTCTGGCCGGCGCCATAATCCCCCTCTGGATTGGGACCAGCATAGACTACAGCGACATCCTCCTGGTGAACGTCATGGCCGGCAGCGTCCTAGGCGGCCTCACCAGCATCACTGGCGCCATCGTCGGCGGGTTCCTGGTGGCCTCGGCCAAGAAGAGCCTCACCTATGTATTGATGAAGGCCTTAGGGACTTGGGTGGGGAGCTACGAGGAACTCATCCCCATAGTTTTACTGTTCACCATCCTCGCGATAGAGCCCAACGGGATAACGGCTATTAGGTGGAAGGAAATCTCCGTGCACGGTGTCAAGGACTCGCTGCGCAGGCTTAGAGAGACCCTCCGCAACCTTCTGATCTCTGAATGAGGGCCGTTACCCTGACCCAGGAGTTCGTTATCACTTCGCTTAAATCAGGACCCCGCGTATTGGTACTGCTATGCCCTCCATAACGTGCCCAAGCTGCGGCAGAGAGCACACGGTGGAGGAGTACGAGGATGACAGGTTCTGCAGGGCCTGCGGCAGCCTCCTCAGGGTGGGGCGAGGGTCGGGAAGAGGGAAAGATGGGTGGAGGCGGCTGTTCCCCTACGAGCCTTACCCCCCTCAGGTAAGCTTCATCAGGGACATACAGGAGACCGCCGGGAGAGGCGGCGTCCTCGTGGCCGAGGCGTGCAACGGCTTCGGGAAGACCGTGAGCGTCCTCAGCTGCCTGCTCTCGATGGGTAAGAAGGTCATCTACGGCACCAGGACCCACGAGCAGGTGCGCCAGGTGCTCCTCGAGCTGGAGAAGATCAACGAGAAGTCGGGGGAGAGCTACACGGCCGTGAACCTGGCCAGCAGGGAACACCTCTGCGTGAACCCGGAGTGCAGGGACCTGCCGAGGAACGAGGCCCAGGAGCGTTGCAACGTGCTGCGGAAGAACGAGGAGTGCCCCTACGTCAGCGACCTGGATAAGCCGCCTAGGGGCTTACCCTGCATCCTGTCGAGGGACATACTTGTGAAGGAGGGGCGTCGTAGAGATGTTTGCCCTTACTATCTCGCCAGGCGCATGATGAAGGAGTCCAGGGTGGTGGTGGCGCCCTACCCCTACATTTTCAGCCCCGTGATCAGGCTCACCACGGGGCTCGACCTGGAGGGCCGGGTGCTGGTCCTCGACGAGGGCCACAACGTGGATCAGGTGGGCCAGGATATACTCAGCGACACCATCACGGAGCGTGGCCTAAGCGCAGCCGCTGAGGAGCTGAGGCTCATCGGGGAGTCGCCGCGGTTAATCGAGCGCCTGGGCGAGCACCTGCTCAGGAGCGACCAGGGTAAGCCTCGCCTCGTTTCGGCGGAGGCGCTTCAACGGGAACTGGAGTTGGCCCTCGGGATGGACGTAGACGCTTTCATCGAGGGCCACGCCGTCTTCGTTGAAGCCGTCAGGGCGAAGAAGACGCAGGCTGGGAGCCCGCCTGTCTCCTACCTCAACGGGCTCCTCGGGTTCTTCGAACTCCTCCAGACGAGCGTCAAGGATAAGTACGTAGGCGTCTACACCCGTAGCTACTACGGGGCGCCGGTGATAGAGTACAGGTGCCTGGACCCGAGCCTGGCCGTGGCGCCCGTGGTTGAGGAGGCAGGCGGCACCATAGTCATGAGCGGCACCCTGAGCCCCCTGGACACGTTCAGCGAGATTCTCGGCCTGGGAGACGCCGTCCAGAGGTCGTACCCCAGCATACAGAAGAGCAAACGGATAAGGATGGTCGTGGAGACCGGGGTGACCTCCGCCTACCGTGAACGCACAGACGAGATGATCACCCGCATGGGCGAGGCTGTGTCCAAGGCGGTGGAGGCCGTGGATCAGGGCGTCCTACTCTTCTTCACCCAGCGGGGCTTCATGAACACCTGCCTAGACGTCTGGGAGTCTAAGGGGTACGTGAAGGGTCAGGGCGGCAGGCTCTACCTGGGCGGCAAGCAGCTCTACAGGGAGGGCACGGACGCCAAGCGTAACAGGGACGTGGTGACGCGGTACAAGAGGATGGCGGTGGGCGTCGGCGGCGCCGTCCTCAGCTGCGTCTTCAGGGGCAGAAACAGCGAGGGAAGCAACTTCCCCGGCGACCAGGCCAGGGGCATCGTACTGGTGGGCGTCCCCTACGCCAACTACGGCGACCCCCTCGTCAAGGCCCAGATCGGGTACTACAACAGGCTGAGGCGGGGCCTCGGGAACAAGTGGTACACCATGGACGCGTACAGGGCAGCGAACCAGAGCCTCGGCCGAGGCATCAGGGGCCGCGACGACTGGTGCCACTACTGGCTGCTGGACAGGCGGTACGAGGAGAAGCTCCAGCTCATATCCCGGTGGGCCCAGGGAAACGGCGCCGAGGTGCGCCGCAGAGAGAGACTCGCACAACAGACGTTTTAAGCCCTCGACACGCCAAAAGATCAGTGAAACCCGGTGCCCAAGGGACACGTTCTAGGCGTAGACGGCGGCGGCTCCGCGACGCGAAGCGTCATAATATCCACCGAAGGCAAGGTCCTCGCCACGGCCGAGGCGGGGCCGTCCAACCCCATCACCATAGGCGCGGAGAGGGCTCTCGCCAACATCCTTGAGGCGGTGGATGAGGCGTCGGCCCGGTGCGGCGTACGCGAGTTCCTGGCCAGCAGGCTGGGCGTCGCCGGCACAGACAGGTCCAGGCTGAGACAGGAGCTTCTCGACGGCATGTGCAGCTCCTTCGGGGACACAGCGATAGTCTCGGACGCCGCCTCGGCCCTCGCGGGCGGTACAGGGTGTAGATCAGGCGTGGTCGTCATCGCCGGCACCGGCTCCATAGCGTACGGAGAGAACGGGCTGGGGGAGACGGCGCGCGCCGGCGGCTGGGGCTGGAGGCTGGGGGACGAGGGCAGCGGCTACACCATAGGCCTGAACGCCATCCTAGCCGCGCTCAGGGCTCAAGACGGCAGAAGCCCTGAGACCGTGCTTAAACAGAAGATAGTCAGTCACCTAGGGCTCGGGCGCTTGGAGGGCATCATAGACTGGGTCTATGAGCCGGGCCGGGAGCCTAGGGACATCGCGTACCTCGTCCCCCTCGTCAGGGAGGCCGAGGCTGAGGGCGACGAAGCCGCCGCGCTCGTGATGGCGGAGGCAGGCGCGGAACTCGGTTTCGTGGCAAACGCCGTGATAAGGCGGCTGGGCATGTCAGGCGAGTTCCCCGTGTCCCTGAACGGTGGCGTCTTCAAGCAGCCGAGCGGATACATAATCGCTTTCGAGGAGGTGTTGAGGCGTGAGGCCTCTGAATGCGCGCTGATCAAGCCGCGGATGCCGCCGCTGCTGGGCTCCGCCCTCCTCGCCCTGAGGTCCCTCGGGGTGACTATAGACGAGGCGCTGCTCCAGAGGGTGGAGAAGAGCTACAGGGGGCTCGGTGAGGCCGATGAGTAGAGTATCTGAGAGGCTGAACCCCCGTTCACGGGGCATCGACGCCAAGACGATAGCTGAGGTGCTTGAGATAATCAACGGCGAGGACTCCCGCGTAGCCGGTGCGGTGGCCTCGCAGCTAGCCGAGGTGGAGAGAGCAGTCGAGTTAACAGTCTCGACGCTGAGGGGAGGTGGCCGCGTCTTCCTCGTCGGCGCCGGTACCAGTGGCCGTCTCTGCGTGCTTGAGGCAGCGGAGATACCGCCAACCTACGGGCTGCCCTCGGAGAACTTCCAAGCAGTCATCTCAGGGGGCCACGAGGCGGTCTTCAGGTCGGTGGAGTCCGCTGAGGATGAAGCGGAAGACGCAGAAGAGGATTTGGCTCACCTGGGTCTAGGGAAGGCCGACCTGGTGGTCGGTGTATCGGCGTCCGGCTTCACTCCTTACGTGCTGGGGGCCGTGGAGTACGCGAGGAGCCTGGGGGCCCACACCGTCGGCGTGACGAACAACGAGGATACGCCTCTGTCGGGGCTAGTCGACGTGGCCATCGAGGCCGTGGTGGGCCCCGAGGTGGTGGCTGGCTCGACCAGGATGAAGGCGGGGACCTCCCAGAAGATGGTGCTGAACATGATGACCACCGCCGCCATGGTGAAGCTGGGGCTGGTGCACGACGGCTACATGGTAGGAGTCCAGGCCAGCAACAGGAAACTCGTCGACCGAAGCATAGGGATGTTAACCGAGATAACGGGCGTGGACAGGACCGAAGCCGAGAACCATCTCATAGCCGCCGAGGGCGACGTCCGCGTGGCGATACTCCTCGCGTCGACCGACATGACACCAGACGAGGCTAGGCTGTCCCTCGACGGGTGGGTGTCGCTGAGGGAGATACTGGAGAGAAGAGGCTCTAAGACATGAACGCCGAGCATGGTACACAATCAGACAGGAGTGATCAGGCCCCTTGAGCGTCACGACAGGGCTTGACGCGCTGCTCATGGACCCGGTGAAGCACTTAGGCTCACAGGCTGTGGCCCTCGTCACCAACCACACAGGGGTGACGCATACCCTGGAGTCTGCCCTCGACGCGTTCCACGCGAGCCCAGATATCGAGTTGGTGGCTGCGTTCGGCCCCGAGCACGGGGCCAGGGGCGACGTGCAGGACGCCCTAGGCGTCGAGTCCCACGTGGACAGGTACACCGGTCTGCCCGTGCACAGCCTCTACGGCGACCACCGTAAGCCCACGCCGGAGACGCTGGACGGAGTCGACGCCATGGTGTTCGACATCCAGGACTGCGGGGCAAGGTTCTACACCTACGTGTCCACCCTCACGTACTGCATGGAGGCCGCCTCCGAGAACGGCGTCTCCATGGTCGTCTTGGACAGACCCAACCCGGTGAACGGGGAGGCCGTCGAGGGGAACATACTTGGGCCGGGCTACGAGTCCTTCATCGGGCTGCACCCGATCCCCGTCCGCCACGGCTTAACCATAGGCGAGCTGGCGTCGTTCATCAACCGGAGCATCGGGTGCGACCTCAGCGTAGTAGAGATGACGGGCTGGGACAGGGGCATGTGGTTCGACGAGACGGGGCTCCCGTGGGTACAGCCCAGCCCCAACCTGCCCACCCTGGACACCGCGACGGTGTACCCCGGGACCTGCCTCTTCGAGGGCGTCAACGCGTCGGAGGGGAGGGGCACCACCAGGCCCTTCGAGTACCTCGGAGCCCCATGGATAGACGGCAGAGAATGGGCGTCCGCCCTCAACGGCCTAGCCCTCCCCGGCGTCAGCTTCAGGGTCTGCTTCTTCACCCCTGCCTTCTGGCGGTACAGAGATGAGAGGTGCGGCGGCGTCCAGGTGCATGTTACGGATCGCGACTCATTCAGGCCCGTGGAGACCGGCGTCCACCTGCTGAGTACCCTGATGAACCTATGCCCTCGCCGCTTCGAGTTCAACGAGCCCACCTACGAGGAGAGGCGGCACTTCGACCTTCTCGCCGGGACCGATGTCCTAAGGCATAACCTAGAGGAGGGCGTGGCGGTCGAGGATATCGTCGCCTCGTGGGAGCCGGGGCTTGAGCGCTTCAAGGACGAGCGAGACGAATATCTGCTGTATGGGGAGGGCGTTAGGTGAGCGGGTACACGTTGAGGGGCACGGTGGTGACACCCTTAGAGCTCATATCCCACGGCCAGGTGGAGGTAGCCGGCGGCAAAGTGCTGTACGCCGGACCGAGGAAGCATCCGCATGGGGAGGTCTTCGACCACGGCGACGATCTCATATGCCCGGGCCTCATCGACGTCCACGTCCACGGTGGAGCCGGGTACGATGCCATGGACGATGCCCCTGAGGCCATGAACGGTATCTCAGACTACTTGGCGGCCGGCGGCGTGACGGGGTTCCTAGCGACCACACAGACGGCGCCCAGGAAAGACCTGCTTGAATCCGTGAAACGCATTGTTGAGGCCGCGGAGGTGGGGCTCGGCGGAGCAAAGCTGTTGGGGCTCCACCTGGAGGGTCCCTACCTCAGCGAGGAGAAACGCGGTGCCCAGCACGTCGACTCCATACGCTCCCCCGACACTGAAGAACTCACGGCGCTCCACGGAGCCGCAGGCTTCTGGATGAAGATCATGACCCTAGCTCCCGAGGCTCCCGGGGCGCTTGGGGCTATAAGTTGGCTGGCGGGCCGCGGGGTGGTGGCCTCGGCGGGGCACACGGACGCAGATTACGAGACAGCGTTGGAGGCCTTCGGCCACGGCTTGAGCCACATAAGCCACCTCTACAACGGTATGAGGGGTCTCCACCACAGGGAGCCCGGGATACTGGGCGCCGCCCTCACGGATGGAAGGGTCTCCGTGGAGCTCATCGCCGACGGCCTACACGTCCACCCCGCCGCACTGCGGTTGGCCGCCCTCTGCAAGGGTCCAGCCAAGACCGTCCTCGTCTCAGACAGCATAAAGCCCGCCGGGCTGCCCGACGGCGAGTACACCTACAGGGGCAGACGTATGGTGCTCAGGGACGGCTTGGTGAGGCTTCCTGACGGCGTCATCGCCGGCAGCTCCATCAGGCTTAACGACGCTGTCAGGGTGATGGTCGAGGAGGCCGGTTTCTCGGTGTCGGAGGCCGTCCAGATGGCGTCCCACTCCCCGGCCCGTGTGCTGAGGCTGACTCCCGGCAAGGGAAAGCTTGCGGAGGGGTCCGACGCCGATGTCACGATAATGGACTGGCGTTTCAACGTCAAGACGACCATCGTGGGCGGCGACACTGTGTACAAGGGCGACACGTGATGGGGTACGACCGTGTCCAGAGGCTGCGCCTGAAGCGTGCGCGCATCGTCGTGGGGCTCATGTCGGGGACCTCGGCCGACGGCGTCACCGCCGCCGTCTCCGAGATCACCGGAACAGGCGTAGACGCCGAGGTCAGGCTCATCGCCTACAGGACTTATCCATACCCCGCCGAGGTCCGTGAGAGGCTGTTCAGGCTGTTTAAGGACGGCGCCTCGGGGCTCAGCGAGGCGTCCGAGCTGAACATTATCGTCGGGCACCTGTTCGCGGACGCCGCAAACGGCATCATAGGCGAGGCGGGGCTCGACCCGGGGGAGATCGATCTCATCGGCTCCCACGGCCAGACGGTATGGCACCAGCCAACGCTCAAAGAGGCTGTGAGTCACCTTTATAGGTCCACCACGCAGATCGGGGAGCCGGCGGTCGTCGCCGCCCGGACCGGGCTGCCCGTGGTAGCGGACTTCAGGAAGGCCGACGTAGCCGCCGGAGGGGAGGGGGCGCCCCTGACGCCGTACCTGGACTACGTCCTCCACCGGTCGCCCACGGAGCACAGGGTACTGCAGAACATAGGCGGCATCGCCAACCTCACGTACCTGCGGGCGGGGTGTGGAGTCGGCGACGTGGTGGCGTTCGACACGGGCCCCGGCAACATGATCATAGACGCAGCCGCCGGGCGCTACGCAGGCCTGAGCCACGACGTGGACGGGGCCATGGCGAGCAGCGGGGAACCGAACAAGGCTCTGCTGGATGAGCTGCTGAGGCATCCCTACTACGGAAGGAAGCCGCCCAAGAGCACGGGCCGGGAGGTCTTCGGGGAGCAGTACGCCTCGGAGGTGTTCAGCCGAGCCGACGCCCACGGGCTGAGCCCCGTAGATGTGGTTGCCACCGTCACCGAGCTCACTGTCGAGTCCATAGCCCGGGCGTACGAGTGCCACCTCCCCGGCCCAGTGGACGAGGTCTACGTCAGCGGCGGCGGCTCTAGGAACCCGTGCCTCGTGGAGGGGCTGCGGCGTAGGCTAGGGACCCCGATATACGACTACTCGCGGCTGGGCTACCCGTCGGAAGCCAAGGAGGCGCTGCTTATGGCGCTTCTGGCGAACGAGCATGTAATGGGGACGCCGTGTAACCTGCCGACCGTCACCGGCGCTGGCAGGAGGGTTGTGCTCGGCTCATTGACGCTTCCCTGATAATTTTTATGCGCCCCGCCGTCATTATTTGCTGTGAGTCAAATGGATCAAACTGTTCTCAACGAAGCGTTGTCGAGGATAGACGAGGCGAGGATCGTGGAGCTGGCCAAGGAGCTGGTCAGGGTGCCCAGCGTCTCCGGGGAGGAGAGGGCGGTGATGCACCGGGCCAGGGAGCTTCTGGAGGAGAGCGGGGTCGAGGCCGAGTTCCACGGCATCGAGGAGCGGCCCATAATCAACGCCGTGCTGAACCCGGGCGCCGAGAGGCTTCTGGTGTTCAACGGCCACCTGGACGTCGTGCCCATCGCGAAGCCTGACGCGTGGACCAAGGCGCCCTGGGATCCTGTGCTCGAAGACGGGAGGCTCTACGGCCGCGGCGCCAGCGACATGAAGAGCAGCTGCGCCGTCATGATCCACGTGCTGGAGATACTGAAGGATATGGGGCTACCCCTCGGCGTGGGGGTCCACCTTGTGCCGGACGAGGAGAGGGGCGCCGCCTTCGGCTCCAAGGTGCTGGTCGAGAAGATCACGAGGGGCGAGATGAGCCGCCCCGACTACGTGGTGATCGGTGAGCAGAGCAACCTCAAGGTCAGGGTGGCGGAGCGCGGCATGTTCGGTTTCCAGGTCAAGTTCTACGGCAGGGCCGCCCACACCGCGGCTTCACGCACCACGGGGATCAACGCCATCGCCAAGGCGTCCAAGGGGGTGCTGGCGCTGGAGCACCACATCGACAAGTTCCACGAGTGGATAGGTCACCCCATGCAGAGCGTCAACATAATCGAGGCGGGGACCGTGAGCAATCAGGTGCCCGCCGAGTGCACCATCACCGTGGACCGCCGCCTCGTAATCGGTGAGACCGCCGACGACGTCGTCGCCGAGGTCACGGCCGACCTGGACAAGGCGGGGGAGGGGGACCCCGACTGGAGCTGGGAGATAGTGGCCCCCAAGGACGAGAAAGGAGACTGGGTCTACACGCCCGCCAACTACACGCCGCCGGACTCGGAGCTGGGCAAGGCGTTCATGGACGCCGTCCCGGCGGCCCTAGGCGTCGAGCCCGAGCTATACGTTGAGTGGGCGGGAAGCACCGACGGCCGCCTCTACAGGCAGGCAGGAATACAGACAATCGGCTTCGGCCCCATCGGGTTCGGGGCCCACGGCCCAGACGAGTTCGTCTGCGTCGACAGCTTAGTCAAGACCGCGAGGGTCTATCTGGCCCTCGCCTTTAGGCTGGCTGAGGGCTAATTCCCTAAATCTCTATGCCTAGTGTGTCCGAACCTTGTCTCACCCGAGGCTAGGTCACCAGTAAAAGTTAGAGTCTAGCTTAGCTCCGCTATGGCCTCGACGAGGTTCATGGCGAGCCTCTGGTTGTCCGCCGTGTATATCCAGGGCTCCATGAGCCACGTGATGTCCCCGAAGGCCACCACGGTGCTGTTGCCCACGTCGATGACGGATACGGTGGCGTAGACCCTGGTCTGCTCCGAGACGGAGTTGTAGGTGCTGTACGAGGCGTAGGCCGCGTCGGCGTCCGTGGTGCTCAGGTAGGTGGACGTGAAGAACACAAGTGTGTCCACCCCCTCGGTGAGGAAAGTGTCCTCGAACTGGGTCACCTTGACGTTCCTGTAGAAGCCGTGGTAGTTCACCATGTTGTAGAGGTAGCCCTTCCCGTAGTGTAGGCCCCAGTGGTTGGCCAGGCTGTTTATAGCCCCCTGCATCACGGTGGTGTCCAGGAACTCGACGCTGGCGTCGCTGAGGAACACAAGCATGCCGCCGCCCTCCACGAACTCCTTGATGGCCGTGTACTCCGTGTAGGTGTATCCCTGCGTCGGCACGGCTATGAAGAGGCACGTGGCGTTGCCCAGGGCCGCCTCGACTTTGTCCCAGTCGCTGCTGTACCCCACGAAGACGCCTCGCTTGGCTAGCTCCGCGGAGAGATAGTCGAGCACGTATGGGCTCACCTTGTTGCCGTGGCTCCTGTCCACCACCACCTGCCCGATGGTCTCCATCTCCTCCGTCACGTTGACCTCAGGCTCCTCGCCTCCGTTCTCCATGACCACGTCCCTGGGCATGTAGAGGTAGTAGAGGGCCGGCGGCGGGTTGGCCTCGTTGAGCTCACCGATGCTGGGGT
This sequence comes from uncultured Candidatus Bathyarchaeia archaeon, assembly GCA_964499305.1. Taxonomy (GTDB): domain Archaea; phylum Thermoproteota; class Bathyarchaeia; order TCS64; family TCS64; genus RBG-16-57-9. Next base: position 14,063 of record CAZCKR010000038.1, read on the forward strand.
ACTCCAGGTTGACGGTCACGGTTGTGTTGGCCACCTTAGCTACAAGGCTGTCGACAGTGTATGTCTCTAACCCCGCCTGCTCGGCGGCGTAGCTGATGGCTGACTGCCTGCTTCCTATCTCGTCGACGAGGCCCTGGTTCACGGCCTCCCTGCCTAGGTAGACTCCGCCTCTCTTCAGCTCGCTCATAGCCAGGTTGAGCCTGCCGCCCCTGCCTTCGCTGACAGAGGAGGCGAAGCTGTCAAGGGCCTTGGTGATGTTGAACGGGAACAGCGCGGGGCTGAAGCCCGTGATCTTCTGGGGCCCCGACTCGAAGGTGAACTCGCTGGGCACGAGGAAGCCCGGGCCCACCCCGATGACGCCGACGTTACCCACCATGGACGACGGCTGGGCGTAGATCTGGTCCGCCGTCACCGCCAGGTAGTAGCCGCCCGACAGCGCCATGGAGGCCGACGCGACGACGGGCTTCTTCTCCCCAAGCTCCAGGAGGTCCAGGTAGACCTGCTCTATGAGGTACGCTGTGCCCCCAGGGGAGTCTATCTCCAGCACCACGGCCTTGACGCCGTCGTCCTCCATGGCCTCGTGAACCGCGGCGGAGAGTATCCCCGCGTACTCGGTGTCCTCGATGACTCCCTGGATCTCTATGACGCCGATGACCCCCTTCTTGTTGACGGTCACCGGGGACCCCGGCTCCCACATAAATATCATCGCCATCGCCGCTATCATTATGAACGAGAAGACCGCGAGCGCGACGGCGGCCCTGTTCCTGTTAATCCGCTCCATGCTCCACCTTCACCGGTACCCCAATACTGAGCTTCCGCTTTAATAGGGTTATTCCCAGAACCTTATAACCCGTGGCGCCGCCTGGTTTCCCTGCCCCGACATGAGTGAAAGCATTCTCCCGGGGGAGCCGGAGGCCTTCAGCCTCTTCGGTAGGCCCCCTCTACCGGACGCCGCTGCGGCCCGAGACCCTCGACCAGCAGACCAAGCTGTACCAGGACGCCCTGAGGAGCTGGGAGGAGGAGCCGGACGACCCCGATAACGTCATATGGCTGGGGAGGCGTACGGCGTACCTGGGCAGGTTCAGGGAAGCAATAGCCGTCTACACCGTGGGCATCGACAGTCACCCTGAGGACCCCAGGCTCTACAGGCACAGGGGCCACAGGTTCATCTCCATACGCCTCTTCGAGAGGGCCGTCGAGGACTTCGAGAGGGCGGCGGAGCTCATGGCCGGGGCGCCTGACGAGGTGGAGCCAGACGGCATCCCCAACCCCCGCGGCGTCCCCGTGAGCACCCTCCACTTCAACGTCTGGTACCACCTGGGGCTGGCACGCTACCTGCTGGGGGACCTGGAAGCCGCGCTCAGAGCCTACAGGGAGTGTCTGAAGGTGTCTGAGATGGACGACAAGTACGTCGCCACCGCCCACTGGGCCTACATGACGCTTAGGCTGCTCGGGAGAGACGAGGAGGCCGAGGCGCTTCTAGGCAGGGTCGGCCCCGAGATGGACATAATCGAGAACCACAACTACCATGACTGCCTCCTCATGTACAAGGGAGAGACGTCGCCCGAGGAGCTCATGGAGAAGGCCCGCGGACAGGGCGCATTGGGGCTGGTCACCACCGGCTACGGCGTCGCCAACTGGTACAGCTACAACGGCTTGAAGGAGAAGGCGGCTGATATACTGCGTGAGATACTCTCCCTTGAGGGGTGGGCGGGGTTCGGGTACATAGCCGCGGAGGCCGACCTCAAGCGCATGGGTTTGAAGCACTAACCCAGTTCCATGTTTACTTAGATTTCCTAAGCACTCTTAGTGAAGAAGCTGACCAGCCCCAGCATGTAGACGTTTCTAAGCTCGCCTTCACCCT
>CAZCKR010000039.1:0-15857 GCA_964499305.1 uncultured Candidatus Bathyarchaeia archaeon
ACGTCGGGGTGCTCAACAGCGATGTACTCGCGGCTGATCAACTCCTCTATGCTGTAGGTGCTGAGGCTGTATATGCCGGGGAGGTCGATGACCTCGATCTCGATGTCGCCGAAGAACAGGGTGCCCTCGGCGCGTTCGACGGTCTTCCCAGGCCAGTTGCCCACGTGCTGGTGCAGCCCCGTGAGCTGGTTGAATATGACGCTCTTACCCACGTTCGCATTGCCGGCTAATGCAACCTTTAGCTTTCTCTTAGACAATCTCTCTCACTTCAATTCAAAGCTGCGCCGTGGTGTGGGCCATGTGGGTGGGCTCTCAGCCAAGGTTTTCCCTCGTCCTCGACGTTTACGAACACGTGGTTCGCGAGGCCCCTGCCGAGGGCGAGGCTAGTGCCCCTGACCTCTACCTCCACGGGCCCCTTGAAGGGCGCCGACTTCACCATCTTGACGTAGGTGCCGGGGGTTAACCCCATGTCCATGATCCTCTGGGAGGCCTGCCTGCCTCCCCGTATGAATGTGACCCTGCCCTCCTCCCCCGGCTTCAGATTGCTCAGCTGGGTCGTGAGGGGGTGCTCCAGACCGGCCGCCTCCCGCGCCTCCTCGCACTCGCCGCAGCTCTCCACGTTGAGAGGGCACTCCGGTATGGGGGCATCGTCGGGGCAGGTCTCAGGGTTGTTCAAGGCCTTACATAGCGCGACGGCAGCCTCGTCCGAGACGCCGTGCTCCATCCGGCAGGCCTCGGCGTGGACCTTCTCCAAAGGCAGCTTCAGGAAGTCGTAGAGGAACCTCTCGATGAGCCGGTGCTTACGCACCACTTTCTGGGCGAGCGCCATGCCTTTCCCGGTGAGGCACGCCCCCCTGTAAGGCTCGTACTCGACCAGCCCCTCATCCGCGAGACGCTTAATCATCTGGGTCACGCTGGGGGGGCTCACCTTGAGCTTCTTGGAAAGTTCCTGGTTCCTGGCTAGCTCTCCCTGCTCGTTGAAGCCGTAGATGGCTTCGAGGTACTCCTCCACGCTTTCGCTGCTCAAACCTATCTCAAATTTAGGTATGCCTAAATTATATAAATGTTGTTGAAAAGGAATAGACTAGGCGAGAACGTAACTGAACCTGGGGCAGCCAGCGACTCCGCCCTCAACCCGCGGATCCAAGGACTCCACAAGCTCCCCATCGGCGACGAGCTCCTCCAGCAACTCGAAGTAAGGGTTCATAACGTAGACGCCGCTCCTCCTATGCCCTCTCCACGCCTCAGGGGACATCCCGAACACCCTCCCCCAGCCTTCCGGGTGCAACGCGTAGAAGAGCTGCCTCACGTCGAGCCGCCCCTTCTCCTCCAACTCGGCCAGGACGAGTCTCCTCGCCTTGAACCAGTTCATCCTCATCAAGAGGACGCTCCGCTCCCCATCCATCACAGTTACCTCGACGCCGCCCCTGGTCAGCTTTATTACGCTGTTCTTCGGCGGTTGGAACACCCTGTCCATCTCGTCGACCACGTGCCCGAGGCCTCTCCTACTGCTCACGAACATGGCCTCGTCGTTGCCCACGGCCACGTAGCAGGGCTGGTACCAGTTAGCTATGTAAACGGTGTCGGGCTCACCAACGTGGACGGCTGCAAAAAGGAACGTGCCCTCCAGCCTCGGCGTTATGCTCTGGAACGCCTCGGTCATGGTCATCCCCTGGTGGACGGCGTCGCTGAGCATGTGGACTGCGACCTCACTGTCGGTTATGTCGTCCACGACTGTGCTGTGGCTCCTGAAGACGTGGCTCTTCCTCAGCTCGGTCCATAGCTCCTTGTAGTTGGCGATGTCGCCGTTGTGCATGAGGGCTATCCTGCCGTCGTCACTGAGGAATGGGTGCGCCATCTCCGTGGTGTTATAGTCCACGTTGTTCCTCGCGTTGTCGCTGTACCTGCTGTGGGCCAAGGCGCAGGTGCCCCCAAGATTCTCGATGCCGGTGGTCTCCACCACGTGCTTGAGGTGGCCCGGTGCCTTCACGACCATTATGCCGTTGTTCTTCAGGACACCCATGCCCGTGGCGTGGCCTCCGTATAGAGGCTCCTGCAACTCCAGTGCCTTGAGAAGCAGGGGCGCGATGGGCCTGTCCCCGACGTATGCGGCGAGTTGACACATATAGATCAAATTGGGTGGGGATGACAGTTTAAAGGTCTTGTCTAACGACGAGGAGGAAACGGGGGCTTACTCTATGCGCTCGATCTTTATGAGGACCGGCTTCATGCCGTCAGCGCAGCAGTTGGAGATGCCCTCCTTCAGACCGGCGTCCAATACCTCCTCGAGTGTATGCATGAATCTTCCTCCGCATACCTCCTGCTTCAGAAGATCCCTCGGGAAGATGGACTCAAGCATCTTATGGTCAGGTTAAGGGTCACCTTATTCTTTCATCTTTGTCGTGACGACCCGGTCCCCTCATATCGTAGCCTTCAATGCACCCCGTTTTCAGCTCCCTGACCAGCTTCAACACCTCTGGGAAGGCCCCAGTCGGGTCGCCGATGCTTTTCTCATAGATCTTGGCGAATGCGCTCCCAGATACTACCCCATCCGCCCCCGCAGCGATTACGGAAGCGGCCTGCTCACGGTTCGAGATACCGAAGCCCGCCAAGATCGGGAGGTCGGTGTGCCTCCTCACCCGCTCGATGAGGGTCAGCGTCGACAACTGGAGGCTCTTCCTCGTCCCGGTGACCCCCTCCACGTTCATGACGTAGATGAAGCCGGAGGCCGACTCGGCTATCCTCCTCAGACGCTCCTCGGTCGTGGTCGGAGCGACTTGAAGTATTACATGGACTCCGTGTCTCCGCGCCTCCTTGATGAGGGGGCCTGCCTCCTCGAACGGGAGGTTGGGGACTATCAACCCCTGAGCGCCGGCGGTTTCGATCCCCTCAAGGAATCTGCCGACACCCATGACATATGGGATGTTGTAGTAGGTCGTGACCACGACAGGAATCTCTAGACCGTCCTCTCTCAGCTGCTTCAGCCCCGATATGCATTCCAGTGGGGTGACGCCGCCTCTGAGAGCCCTCTCGCACGCCGCCTGAAAGGTAGACCCGTCTGCGGTAGGGTCCGAGAATGGTATGCCTATCTCTATGATGTCGGCCCCGCTCTCGGAGAAGAGGCCTATTAGCTTTCTGGAGAAGACTGTGTCGGGGTCCCCGTAGTAGACGTGGGGCATTAATGCTCCTTCCCCTCGCTTCCTGAGCTCCCGCAGCTTCTCCTCAAGGTCCATAGACATTCCTCATTATCGCCTCTATATCCTTGTCTCCCCTGCCAGAGTAGTTCAAGACGATCGCCTCGTCATCCCTGAACTCGTCTCTATGATTCAAAACGAAGGCCACCGCGTGGGCGGTCTCCAGGGCCGGTATCAGCCCCTCGGTGCTGCACATCGTCTCGACGGCGCTAAACACCTCGGCGTCGAAGGCATAACCGGCCTTCACGCGTCCTGTCTCGCAGAGGTGTGAAATCTCGGGTCCTCGGGCGGGGTAGTTGAGCCCGGCGGACCGTGTCTTGGAGGGCCTTATCTGCCCATGCTCGTCCTGAAGTACCTGCATCAACGCACCGTGGATGACTCCGGGGCTGCCCAGCTGGAAGGCGGCGGCGCTGTTCCCGGCTCCCAGGCCCTCTCCGCCTCCCTCGACGAAGTAGAGCCGGACATCCTCATCCCTGACGAAGGCCCCGAAAGCGCCGAGGGCGTTGCTCCCACCGCTCCCCGCGGCGACCACGGCGTCGGGGAGCTTCCCCTCCCTCTCTAGGAACTGCCGTCTCATCTCCTTCCCGATGACGCCTTGGAATGTCGCAACCATATGTGGGAAAGGGTGGGGACCCACCGTTGAGCCCATAATATAGAGAGTGTCCCCCGAGCAGGAGGCCCACTCCCTCAGGGTATCTGAGACGGCGTCCTTCAGCACCCCGGTCCCGTTCTCGACCGGCTTGATCTCAGCGCCCAGGAGCCTCATCTTCTTCACGTTGCTGGCCTGCCGCTTGATGTCCTTTACCCCCATGAAGATCTCGGCCTCCAGGCCGCAGACCTTCGCGGCCATGATGGTGGCGAGGCCGTGCTGCCCTGCAGCCGTCTCTGTGATCACCCTCTTCTTCCCCATCCTCTTAGCCAGAAGGGCCTGTCCGAGAGTGTTGTTCAGCTTGTGGGAACCCCCACAGACGAGGTCCTCCCTCTTCAGATACACCCGGCATCCCACCTCTCGGCTGAACCTTTCGGCTTTGTAGAGGGGCGTAGGCCTCCCTGCGTAGTCCCTGAGGAACTCCTGATACTCCTCTTGGAACTCCGTGGTGGCATAGATCTCATCGAAGGCCTCCTCCAGCTCTTGGAGGGCCGGCATCAGCATCTCGCTAACATACTGACCCCCGTACCTACCGTATCTGCCTTTCATACCCTTACCTCCCTGACTCTATCAACAAAATCCCTCATCTTCTCGAGGCTCTTAACCCCCGGCCTGGCCTCGACACCAGTGCTGACGTCCACGGCATAAGGCCCGACGGCCCGGATGGCCTCCTGTACGTTGGATGGCCTCAAACCACCCGCCAGGATGATCCTCTTAGGCTGCACATCCTTACAGATCCTTCTACTGGTCTCCCAGTCGTGGATCATCCCTGTCCCCCCGTGCTTTCCTGGGGCGAATGTATCCAGCAGAATAGCGTCGAATGACGCCGCCTCTTTGACGGCCATCGAGTCCTCTCTCCGTTTCAGGCTGATGCCCCGTATCAAAGCAGCTCCCGGGGCTGCCCTCTTTATCTCATCTGCGCTCGGCAAATCACGCCCATGCACTTGGAGGACGTCCGGTCTGACAACCCTGTACGCCCCCACTATCTCTTCGATGCATCTCGGCACCATTACGAGGACGGACTTCGCGAACACGGGGACCTGTGCGGCGAGCTCTGCGGCTCTCTCCAAGGAAAGGTTCCTAGGGGAGGAGGGAACCCCCACGACGAAGCCAACAGCATCAGCCCCGATGTCCATGGCCGCCGCCAGATCCTCGTTGCGGGTGATCCCGCAGATCTTAACCCTGGTCAAGCCGTTGCGAACCTCCTCACGGCAGAGCCTATGTCGTCTGACTGCATTATCGCGGAACCGATCAGGAAAGCTCCAGCCCCCGCCTCTTTAAGACGGCGGATGTCTTCGGGGTTCCTGATCCCGCTCTCGCTCACGATGATCCTGTCCCCCGGATCGATCTCGCCTAGGATACTTCCGGTCACCCGGATGTCCAAGTCGAGGGTCTTCAGGTCTCTGTTGTTAATGCCTATGAGATCCGCGCCGCTCCGTAGGGCTCCTTCGAACTCCTCGCTTGTGTGGGTCTCCAGGAGGACCTCGAGCCCCTTCCTGTGAGCGTAGTCTATCATCGTATCGATATCGCATGTGCTGAGACCTCTCTCGAAAATGGCTTTGATGAGCAGTATGGCGTCGGCCCCCGTCTCGTAGGCTGAATCCACCTGAGTGGGGCTTAGCACAAAGTCTTTCATGAGGACGGGAACCTCGACCGTCTCCCTTACCTTCTGGATCGATTGTAGCGAACCTCCGAAGTGCTTCGGTTCTGTCAGCACGGAGATACCGGCTGCTCCAGCTGCTTCCATCGCAAGCGCAGCTTCCGCGGCGTCGATCCCGGGCCTTATCGAGCCCAAGGAGGGGGACGCTTTTTTCACCTCGGAGATGACCGGATTCGTCGAGCACGTCTCGATGGCCTTTCTGAGGCTTAGTTTTGAGCGCTCTGCCTCGCCCTCAACCGCGTAGTAGCCCTTGGCTATGGTTCTCCTGGCTTCGGCGGCCAAGACATCTAGGAAGTCACCCATACCTTACATCAAGCTCCTCAAGCCTCGAGGGGTCACCGCGAGATGTCTTCACCAGCATCCTCAGCCTCTCTATGGCGGCTCCGCTCTCGATGGACTCCCGGGCCAGCTCCATGCCGCCGATGAAGTCGTCAGCCTCCCCGGCCACGACTATCCCTGCGGCGCTGTTCACCAAGACTATCTCGGTTCTCGGGTCTTCGGTGCCAGCCGGGTCGCTGAGGACTCTATATGTGAGCCCAACGCTCTCTTCAGGTCCTCCCCCCCGTATCTCCTCTGGCTTCGCCAGGTTCACGCCGAAGTCTCCGGGCATCACATTGAATGTCTTCACCTCACCGTCCCTAAGCCAGGATAGCTTGGTGGGGCCCAGGGTCGAGATCTCGTCCATTCCATCATAGCCGTGGACCACGATCACCTCCTCGCTCTCCAATCGTCCAAGAGACTCTGCCAGGGGTTGAGTTAGGGCGGGGTCGTAGACGCCGAGAAGCTGGGCCGACGCCCCAGCCGGGTTGGTGAGGGGGCCGAGGACGTTGAAGACCGTTCTGACGCCTAGCTCTCTCCTGGGGCCGATCACGTTCTTCATAGCCGGGTGGAAGGCTGGGGCGAACATGAAGCCCACCCCCACCTTCTCTATTGATCTCTCTACATCCATAGGCTCCATGGCGAGGTTGAGGCCTAGCCCCTGGAGGACGTCGGCGCTGCCACAGTTGCTCGTGACGGAGCGGTTTCCATGCTTGGCGATGCTGACTCCGGCGCCTGACACGACGAACGCGGCAGTCGTACTCACGTTGAACGTGTCGACCTTGTCTCCTCCCGTCCCGCAGGTGTCCACGAGGCGCCCTTTGACTTTCGGACTTATTTTATGGCAGTACTCCCTCATGGTCAAGGCGAAGGCGGAGATCTCGTCGATGGTCTCACCCTTCATCCTGAGGGCCGTGAGGAAGGATCCTACCTGGGCGTCGGTTGCCCCACCGGACATGATCTCCCCCATGGCTTCCCGGGCCTCCTCGAAGGAGAGGCTCCGCCCCTCCACGAGCTTCCCTATTGATTCCCTTATCAACGGGTCACACCTCCTAGGAGTTGGCGATCGTCTTCTCCCCCTCTGTGGCTAGGATCGGCGCGGGGTGGAACATGACTCCCGTTATGGGATGCTCTCTTTGCTTGACGCCCATGATCTCCCCGTCGATGCGGTCGGTCTCCTTCCTGAGAGGCGCCATCATCAACCATGGACACTAGTCATTCCCTCCCTGCATAGTGTACGAAGACTATGGGTCACGGGAACCGAGCCCTCTACGTTAGGCCAAGGCCTTCGCTCTCTGGTTCTCTGCAGACGCCGCCGCCCGGGGGGTGGTTCATCTTTTTCTTCCACGGGGTTTTTTTTCTGGACTCCAAGGTCTCCTCGTCGATCCGAATAATCTATGGCGAGCCGCACAACCTGATCCTTGTCTTGCAGGGACCCCCTTTGGGTCTGCGAGGTTCCTTGGAGGTTTGTTGTTTCAAGAAATTCTCTAGTAGTTCTGTCCTCTGTCAGGAGGATTTTCTTTTCCAGTCCAAGTGATACACGCTCATTGCCTCCGAATTGGGTGACCCCCTAAAGGGCCCTATAGTTAAAAGATTTTCGTATCCCTCTCAACTGTATGTGTTAACTCATTTGATGTCGAACGCAGGTTAAAGCCCTCCTGAAGTCTAAGAGATTCTAGGAGCAGTTGCGCTACGAGTCCGTCCCGACGTATGCGGCGAGTTGACACATATAGATCAAACAGGATGGAGATAACTGTTTAAAGGTCTTGTCCAAAGACTAGGAAATAACCGGGAGTACGTCTTTGTCAAGGAAATATGCAAGGGTGGCGAGGCCCATACATACCGCTTCAACATAAAGATCATCGACGGATAAACAGGCGCTCCAGGCATTCATTAACGACGCCTTGGAACTCGCCGTCGATCTCGTAGTACGTCCTCACGCCTTCGGGGGTAGAGTCTATCACCTTCCTAGACCTCAGCAGCCGGATGTGCCAGGTCACCGACTGCGAGGAAATCCCTAGCTGCTTCACCAACTCCTGGTGGTACGCCCCGCCGTTGTCGTCGAGGTAACCCAGTATCCGCCGAGTCGTGTCCCTTCTTAGGAGGGAGTAGGTCGTCAACTCGTCTTCGCCGTACCTTCTCGCCTCGAAGAACCTCTTGTACCGCTGGTCCCGCCGAAACACTATCATGCCCATGCTCACGAGGCGCTCCACGTGGTACTGGACCACACCGACGGACAGGTCTAAGGCTTCACAGATTCCCCTGAAGTGGGTGCCCGGGTTCATTGCTATGTGCTCGAATATCACCGTGCGGGACGAGACGTTCTGCAGCTCCGCTCCCTGTAGGATTAACATCGGTAACCCAAGGCAGCTGGTCCATACCCCTTCATCCTCATCTGGTTCCGGGGCCCTGATCTCCACCGTCGTGAAGTTTACAGCGACCACCATGATGATCAGAGTAACCAGAAACCTGTTTTTATTCATCGGCGCCTAAAGGTCAGTCTCACGCATATTTAATGGGTTCGTAAACGAATGTACTAACGTAAACCATCGTACCAAAACGGCTATTATGCTGGGAAAACCTGTTTTATCGACTTAAATCAAGGAAGGGACGGAAAATAAAGGCTATGCCATCCTCAGCTGCTTCGTTAATAAAACCGCTCCTCGTAGCCTCGATCATAGTTGCCCTGATGATCGGCAGCGTATGGAGTCTAGACCGTGTGCGTCTGCAGATCGAAGGAATGCAGAGAGACTTTCTGGCCATCGACTTCGACGACTACGAATACCCTCTGGCGGAGCGAATGAAGAGGCGGTATCCAATCCTCTTCTACGAGCTGAAGATGGGGTTCGGGGCCGGGGTGGTGCTCACCTATGGCTTCGGCAAGATCGGATGCGCACTAGGGTTCACGGGCCGCGTCGTCGGCCTCGGAGTTCCGCCCATGGCGCTCTCATTCTACCTCAAGGTGAAGGAGCTGGAGTCCCAGGTTCCCCTGAACCAGTCTCTCCAGATATTCTTCCACCTCGGAGCCATGCTCGGCATCTACATACACATGATAGAGATACACCTGAAAACAAACGGCTCACAGCCTCCACAGTAACTGCTTAATCATAAACGCATGTATACAAAAATCATACACTATTTTTCATAGATTTATACTGATTAATCATTCTCTCAACATAAACCTTTGGATATACTCCCAGTCTCTCAACATCGGGTTGAATAAAGCGTTGGAAATAATCAATTACCGCGTCCATGTTTCTGTAAACCTCATCCCTTGTACAGGATAGCGTTACAGTGTCTTCGAGCACATCCTTCTTCTCTGGAGCCAATTTAAACTCAAGCCTTCTATAACCCTCTGGTTTCCTCTCAGCCAGGATATCCTCAATAAGAACAAGTCTGCCTCGATACCACTCAACGGTGTCTCTCGCCTCCCAAAGTTCTCCGCGCTCAACTTTAGCCACGAAATAAGCAAGAGAAACGAAAAAATGTTTAACAAGTTCCTTGAGAGCGTCTCTATCTATCCCCCAGCTTAAATTGGCTGATTCTTCAACGAGTCTACCCAGAATTTTATCAGGATCATACAGTATCTCGATACCCGCCTTATCAGGCCTAGGATTCTCAGCGACCAAGTGAAAACAGTAATCCACCTTTATACCAAGCGGCTCGTAGATGACTGCATAGGTATGGGGACGCCCCATGGCCTCGGCCCTTACCTCACCTATCTTCCTTGCGATCTCAAGCCTTTCATTCTCTAGGCTCTGAGCATCTTCTCTAGTGCTTAAAATCATTAGATCTATGTCAGAGTACTCATCGGTTGTTGGACTCCCAGATAAATATAGACCGCGTACCCTAGGGTCTTCGCTGAGAACACCTACCGCTTTATCTACTAGCTCCCTATGATTAGGCTGATCAAGGAACCTAATGTTAGTCAAGATAATGTCTCTATATAGTCGTTATAAGATAATATATTTGTACTATTTCATCCATTATCAGTTAAACAAGGATTATTACCACTTACATAATTCATATGCATGCACTACTTAATGAAGAAAATTCGGTTAAAGAACTGAACTTATATTCTTCTCAGGCCTGATTAAGCTTTCAGGCAATTGCTAGATCAACTCGGGAACCGTGTCATATATCGATACCCCTAACAGTTTAATTTCTTAGGGCATACTCCTAGGTATGGTTAAAGCAGCTATTCTGGAGGGCGTCGAGAATCTATCCGTAACCGACTACCCTGTGCCCGAGGTCGACTCCAACGGCATACTGCTCAAGATGGAGCTCTGCGGCGTATGCGGAACCGACATGCACATGTACGGCGGCAAGATGACGCTCCCCTTCCCGGTGATACCCGGCCACGAGTTCGTCGGCGTAGTGGAAGAGATCGGTGAGAAGGCCAAGGGATACGAGGTGAGGGGCCACCCCCTCGGCGTCGGGGACAGGGTCGCCGTGGTACCGGGCACCAACCGCTTCTGCGGAGACTGCTACGGCTGCCGCTTCATGCCCCACAAGCCGACGCTGTGCTCCAACAGGAAGGTTCTCGGAGTGAACATGACCAGCGCCGAGCCTCCTCACCTGCTCGGCGGGTGGGCCGAGAAGGTGTACGTGGACGCCGAGCACTTCTGGGTCTACAAGGTGCCGGATGAGGTTCCGCCGGAGGTGGCTGTGCTGTCCGAGCCCATGGCGGTGAGCAGCCGAGCCTTCGAGAGAGCCGTGGCGCCGGGGTTGCCCACCTACGGCGAGGGGTTCAGGGTGGGCGGAAGCGTCGTCGTTCAGGGCGCGGGGGCCATAGGGCTTCTGGCAGTCGCCACCGCCGAGCTCGCTGGCGCCGGCAACATCATCAGCGTCGACATGGTTGACGAGAGGCTTAGGATGTCGGAGCGGCTGGGCGCGGACCACGTCGTCGACATGAGACAGCACAAGTCAGCCGAGGAGCGGGTGGCCGAGGTCAACAGACTCACGGGCGGCCTGGGGGCGGACGTTGTCATCGAGTGCGTGGGCGTCCCGGCGGCGGTGCCCGAGGGCATTGACATGACCCGCCGCGGCGGCAGGTTCGTGGAGGTGGGCCACTACACCAACCCGGGGCCCGTGCCCATCAACCCCCACACCATCTGCTTCAAGGACATGGACATCCTGGGCAGCTGGGCGTACCCGCCGACACAGTTCGCGACCTGCCTCGACCTGATGAAGCTGAGCGTGGACCGGCTGCCCCTCCGCGAGGTAGTGACGCACAGGTTCAAGGTGGCGGACGCCCAGAAGGCCATGGACAACGTCCTCGCACGGCGCGGCATCAAGAGCGCCATACAGGGCTAAATCACTCTTTTTCCATTATTCTCGATCCTGATATATTGCCGCGCCGTCAATATAGTCTCATGTTCAACCTAACAAAGGAGCAGGCGGATAGAGCGAGAGCCCTCCACGAGGCTTCGCTGGTAGTGGACACCCACAACGACACCATACTTCACCTCATCAAGTCGCCCCCGTTCATCACGTCCGGGGAAGGTCCCTACCCGCCGAGGAGAACCCTCGGGGAGAGATCGGAGCACGGGCAGATAGACATCCCCCGCATAAGAGAGGGAGGCGTCGACTGCCTCCTCTTCGCCATGTACGTCAGCCCCCTGTACACGGCTAGGCTGCGCCGCCTCGTGCAGATGCTCGACGCCTTCACCATGGAGGTGGAGCAGTACCCCGACCAGATAGCCGTGGCGACCAACCACCGGGAGATAACGAAGACGGTCAAGGAAGGTAAGATCGCGGCTGTGATCACCGTCGAGGGCGGGGAGCCCCTCGAAGGCAGCATAGAGGCGCTGAGGACCATCTACAGGCTCGGCGTCAGATCCCTCACCCTGACGCACTTCCCCCGGAACGAGCTCGGGGACGGATCGGCAGCGGACTCCGGCAGCCACCTCACCGAGTTCGGGGGAGAGGTGGTCCAGGAGATGAACAGGCTCGGGATGCTGGTGGACATCAGCCACCTCAACGAGACCGGGTTCTGGGACGTCATCGAGCTGAGCGAGGACCCCGTCGTCGCCACCCACAGCAACTGCAAGGCCCTCTGCAGCCACCACAGGAACCTCACCGACGACCAGATCAAGGCCATCGGGGAGAAAGGCGGGGTCATGAACCTCAGCTTCTGCGCGGGCTTCATCAAGGACGGCGTCGGGTTCGGCGACCCCGAGGCCCTAAAGAAGGTCACGGTCCAGGACTGGCTGGACCACCTGGACCACACCGTCGAGCTCGTGGGCACAAGCCACGTGGGCATAGGGTCCGACCTCGACGGAGGCTGCGGGTTCCCCGGCCTAGACGACGTGACCAAGTTCCCAAGCCTGACTGAGGGCATGGTGTCCCGTGGCTACTCCGACGAGGACATCAGGAAGATACTGGGCGCTAACGACCTCAGGGTCTTCAAGAAGGTGCTGAAATAGGGCGCCTGCACCCTCTGTCAACCCCTTTCTTTCTACTGCTTAGGCACTTGAAGGTTTAGAGCGCCGACCAGAGGACACGGGGTATCGTGACGGCTAGCTGGCACATGCTTAATGGATAAAACGTGATCGGCTATTAACTGTGGGGTTCTTCGAGGGTGATCCATCCCTTCTCGATGGCGGTGATGCCGGTGCGGGCGGCCTCTATGATGCCAATTTGCTTCACGTCCCGCATGAACTCGCTCACCTCGTTCACGGAGCCCGTCACCTGCGCTATTATGGTGTCCGGCTTGATGTCAAGTATAAGCCCCTTGTAGTGGTTGATGGTCTCCAGGGCCTCCTCCTGGGCCATGGGGTCCACGGTGTGGAGCTTCACCAGCGCCAGATCCCTCTGGATGGTCCTCAGGGGGTCCAGGCGCTTCACGACGATGACGTCCACCATCTTGTCCAGCTGCTCGACGAGCTTGGTGATCTCATGGGCTTCGCCGCGGGACGTGATGGTGATCCGGGTGGTGTCCTCGTCCTCGCCCGCGATGGCAGTGATGCTGTGGATGTTGAAGTTCTTGCGCCTGAAGTTGTTGCTTATGTTGAACAGGACGCCTGGCTTGTTCTCCACGAGGAAGCTGATGACGTTGAGCGGCTTCATGGCTAATCCTCAGTCAATATATCCTTTAAACCCATCCCCGGCGGGATCATGGGGTAAACGTTCTCCTCGGGGTCGATCTGCACGTCGATCACAGTCGTGTAGTCGGCGTCCACGGCCCTCCTCAGCTCGGCGTTCAGCTCCTTCATGGTCTCCGCCCTGACGCCGTGGGCCCCATAGGTCTTGGCAAGCTCAGCGAAGTCCAGAGCGTAGTCCCTGTGCACCGCAGAGTACCTTCCCTCCATGAAGAGCCGCTGCCACTGGGCCACCATGCCCAGCATCCTGTTGTTGAACACCACCACGACTATGGGGAGATCCTCGTCCACGGCCACCGCCAGGCTGTTCTCGGTCATGGCGAAGCTGCCATCACCCGAGATGTTCAACACCGTCCTCTCGGGCTTCGCAGCCTTGGCGCCGATGGCGGCCGGCGTGCCCCATCCCATGGTGCCCAGGCCGCCGCTTGTCATGAAGGTCCCCGGCTCGTAGACGTCGAAGTGGATGGCCGCCCACATCTGGTGCTGGCCCACGTCCGTGGTGACCAGGGCGTCGCCTGGCAGCGCCTTCCTGATGGCCTTGATGATGTTGGGTCCCGTGAGGTCGCTGGCGTCGTCGGGCCACTCCACGCTCTTCCTATGCTCTTCTATTCGTTTAGCCCAGTCGCCGTTGCCGTTCTGCATCCTGCGGGCCTTGATCTGTTTGACGAGGCGGCCCAGGCTGGTCTTGGCGTCGCCCCAGACCTTGGTGATGCTGTCCACGTTCTTGTCGATCTCGCTCTTGTCGATGTCGAGGTGTATTATCTTGGCGTCCGGCGCGAACCCGGCTAGGGCTCCCGTGGTCCTGTCGCTGAACCGTGAGCCTGCGACGAGCAACACGTCTGCGTCAGGGATCATGTAGTTAGCCTCGGTTCTGCCGTGCATCCCCAGTAGCCCTAGGCTGAGGGGGTGGCTGCTGGGGATGGCTCCCTTGCCCATGAGGCTGGTAGCGGTGGGCGCGTTGAGCAGCTCGGCTAGGGCTGTGAGCTCTGGCGCCGCACCGGAGGCGACTACTCCGCCGCCTGCGATGATGGCGGGCCGCTCCGCCTCCGCCAGCACCCGGGCGGCCCACTCGAGCTCGGTGGGGTCTGGCTCCATCCGCGGCTGGTACCCGGGGAACGCCACGGGGGCGTCGAAGTCCATCTCCGCCTCGTCGGTGGTGACGTTCTTGGGGATGTCTATGAGGACGGCGCCCTTGCGCCCGGTGTTGCTTACTTGGAGCGCGGCCTTCACGGCCCACGGGATGCGCCCAGCCTCCCTCACTTGGTAGTTCCACTTGGTGATGCTGGCGGTGACGCCGATGATGTCCACCTCTTGGAACGCGTCGGTGCCCACCATGCCCATGGGGACTTGGCCTGTGAACGCCACCAGCGGGCTGCTGTCCAGCTGCGCCGTGGCGACGCCTGTTACGATGTTTGTGGCTCCCGGGCCGCTTGTGACCTGGACCACGCCGGGCTTTCCTGAGGCTCTGGCGTAGCCGTCGGCCATGTGGGCGCTCCCCTGCTCGTGGACCCCGGGTATGTACCTTATGTCGCTGCCCAGCATCTCGTCGCATATGGGTATGAGGGCGGCGCCTGTGATGCCGAAGACGTGGGTGACTCCCTCCTTCTCCAGTGCCTTGACGTAGGCCTCGGCGCCGGTCATGCTAGCCATGTCTCTCCGCCTCCAGGACGCGGCTGACGTTGAACCAGTTCAAAGTTTTGTCGGTTTCTTCACGGGACCTTCCGGGTCCGTCTGTGTGTCTCTCGCTGGGGCTACCTGAGAAAGCGATACCCCATTTCTTAGCGCCCCTCTTCAGGGGGCTTGACAAAGCGATACCCCATTGTTGTCTCTCCTTGATGGGTCGTACTGCGAATAGCCGTTGCAGAGAATAAAAAGGTTGTCAGTAAGACCCGTTGCACATACAGCCGGTTTGCGCCTACAATGCGTTTTGGCTGGCTACTAAAAAACTGGTGCCTACTCTTTTCTTCTCTTTTCCACCGACTCCTGGAGGCTGGATTGGGTTTCCCTGGCCCTGCTCATGAGCTCCGTCCAGCCCTTCTTGGCTCTGTCGCCCACCTTGGAGCCGCCTTCGCCGAGCCGCCTCGGCGCCGCGTCCGTGTACTTCTTCAGGTCTCCGAGGTTTTCCTTCAGTTGTATGGACGCGTCTGCCCCAGCTTTCTTGAGCTCACCGAGCCTCTTCCTGGCTTCCTCGTCCAGCTTCTCGAGGGTCAGCTTCTGTTTCTGGGTCATTTTCAACCGTCTGGGGTTATCTTCGGCTGAATATTAGCATAGTCGATGGAGGGTCTGGACCCCTCGTATGTAGACTTAGACAGGTGTGATCGATTGGTATCCCCGGTATAGACGGCTCTACTCGCCGTTTTTAAGTACATCTTAGCCCCGGTGACCGCTATCCACGTGAGGTACGCCACCACGAGGAGCCTCTGGGCGAGCCCCACCGGCGTGTCGTGTTCCCCGGGGACGTGACCAGGCAACGTGTACTGGAGGAACCCGGCTAGGGCGAGGAACACGGCGCCCGCGGCGAGGGTGAGGCGTCTATGGCCGCCCCACTCCTCCCGCCCATCCGTGTCCCAGAGAAAAAGGAACGGCGCCGCCAGGGCCGCGAGCTCCCCGAGAACCGTGAGATTCGCGTGGACGACTCCCGTGAGGGTGACGGAGGACCCGCCGGGGTCGCACGGGAACACGCCGGAGCCCACGAAGTCCAGCAGCCCGTATAGAGCCACCGCGGCCCCCGTCCACACCCTTCGACAGCCCAAGCATAGCTCCGAGTGTAACCCTAGCCCAAAGAAGACGATCATGAGCCCCGTCACGATGAACGTAACGGACGCCGCGGAAGCCGTCGGTGAACCATTCTCCCCTAGCTCGCTGATGACGTTGTATACATGGCTGTACCCCGGCCTACTCAGCGACATGTACACGACTGCGGCGAAGAAAAA
>CAZCKR010000040.1:0-7377 GCA_964499305.1 uncultured Candidatus Bathyarchaeia archaeon
TACTCGTGTCCCTTGAACACCGTGCGCGCCGTGTGGCCCTCCAGCTCGTTTACTTGGAAGTACATCTTCATGTACTCCTGGCTGAAGTCCCCGGTGATGGCCGCGAGCGTCGTCTCGAAGATCCGGCCCATGACCTTGTCGGGGTCGTCGCTGGGGGTTTCACCCACCTTGGTCTCGCCGAAGTAGCGTGGGAGGATTATGTCGTACCATTCCTTGCGGCGCCACTTGTCCCTTACTGCCCTGGACACGTTGATGTTTCTCTCCTAGTTACAGTGTTCATGCAATGCAGCGCCGTCATATATAGGTTTTGACAATACCTCCTGAAACAGTTGCTGGGGGCGCTGATGTGGGGCATGATGTTTCTGTTCTAGGGAGTTTGAAACCCTAGCATCAATCCATGCATATTATAGAATATTTATATATTAGTATACTTTGATATGTCTATCCGTGGATGAGAAACCACGTAAACAAATGAACGGTGAAAAACACGGTAACGATAAACACCCTGCTAGTCTCAGGGGTAGACACGCTGGTGGAGTACCTCACGGCCCACGTGCTCCTCTGCCTGATACCCGCCTTCTTCCTATCAGGTGCCTTCAACGCCCTCATACCCAGCACAACCATATTCAAGTACATGGGGGACAGCGGCAGCAACGTCAAGAAGGGAATAGCGTACGTGTTCGCCGCCACAAGCGGCCTGATAATCGAGGTCTGCAGCTGCACCATACTGCCGCTCTTCGCGGGGATATGGAAGAAAGGTGCAGGCTTCGGCCCAGCCATCGCCTTCCTCTTCGCAGGCCCCGGGATAACCCTGCTCTCCACACCTCTTACCGTCTCCATTCTGGGGGCGAGGTTCGCCTTGATCAAGCTCGCGCTCAGCATAGTCATGGCGGTAGCCATCGGCATAGCCATGGAGTTCACCTTCCCCGACGACATCAACCCGGAGTCGAGAACAGGGTTCGCGGCGGTTGAAACAGTGTCCACGGGCACCAGGACAAACGCCCAGTCTCTGTTCTTCTTCGCGGCGCTCACATCCATCATGATCGCGGGTACTAGCCCAATAGATTTGACGCTGAAACTTGTGCTGGTTGGGGCCCTCAGCTTACTCACGGCTTTCCTGGCGTTCAGATACTATGATCGAGAGGAGATCGAGTCGTGGATGCGTGAGACCTACGGGTTCATTAAGATGATATTCCCGGTGCTGCTGCTCGGGGTCCTCCTGAGTGGGGTTCTGAAGCCTCTGATCCCCCAAGAACTCGTCGCCAGCATAGCGGGGCAGAACACTCTGCTAGCTAACGTGGTCGCAGCCTTATTCGGTACCGTGGCGTATTTCCCGACCCTGGTTGAGGTCCCGGTGGCGAACATGTTCCTGGAGCTTGGGATGCATCAGGGCCCACTCATGAGCTACCTGCTTGTGGACCCCGGCGTCTCGCTTCAGACGCTGCTGGTGGTGAACGCCATAATAAAACCCAGGCGCACCGTCGCCTACGCCGTGTACATGCTGGGCTTCGGGATACTCGCTGGCTACATGTACGGGTTACTGTTTGTGTGAGGTGAAAAACGTGAAGATAGAAGTACTGGGCTCAGGCTGTCCAAAATGCCTTAAGCTAGAGGCCATGGTCAAGGAGACCGTTGCTAGGCACGGCATTGACGCCGAGATCGTCCACATATTCGACGTGGACAAGATCATCGAGTACGGCGTCATGATGACCCCCGCCCTCGTGGTGGACGGAAAGGTCAAGGTATCCGGAAAGCTGCCCTCAGAGAACGAGCTGCTACGAATCCTGAAGTAGCCCCGCGGACACCTGTCCGTTAGAACCTGTATTTTTTAGCTATCTCCTGGCTGACGATTTCAATCATGTTGTCGTCGATGGAGTCAAGGAGGTTGAAGATGTGCTCGTCCACGACCCTATAGAACATCCTGGTGCCGTCTTTTCTGGATGTGATCAGCCCTGCGTCCTCTAGCAGCTTCAGGTGCCGTGACACTGTGGGCTGGGACTGGCCTAGCAGGGGCACGATCTCGCACTGGCAGTTCTCGCCGGAGCGTAGAATCTCCAGTGCTTTGAGCCGGTTGGGGTCTCCTATGACCTTGAACAGCCTCGCCTTGAACTCTAGCGCCCTATCATCTGGTACCTTTATCCCTGTGTTTTGCGTCATCCGGTGTTTCCTAAATATCTAAATATAGAAATAGTTAATAAACCTCTCCAAAGGCGCCGAATCAGAGCGCCTCCCTTATCAATGCTCCATGACCCGGCGGTCAGGCACCTTGCCGTTGATCCTTATTACGCTGTCGACCACCACACTCGGAGACATGATTACCCAAAACCTGTCCTGTACCTCGGGGGACATGATGTCCAGCTTCTCCACCACGACATCGACTCCCTCCTTCTTCAGCTTCTCAGCTGCCTTTTTAGCGTTCTCCTCCGTCTGCTTGCATCGCTTGCACGGCGGAACCATGCCGATGATCTCCACTTTAACAGCCATGGCGAATCAGAAACTTTGGTTGGATTAATTATGTTCGGCTACGGACGCTGAAAGGCGGTGGGGTTCACTCCAGAAACCTCTGTTGTTCAGCCATTTGCCTAGGTAGACGAGGCTCAGCATTATGGGCACCTCCCAGAAGAGGCCCATGGTGGTGCCGAGGGCCGCCTGTGACCCGAGCCCGTAGAGGCTTATGGCCGTGGCTATGGCTATCTCGAAGTGGCTGGAGGAACCGATTATGACGCTGATGATCGCCTCCTTGTAAGCCAGGCCGAGGAGCCGCGTCACCACAAGGTTGTACCCCACCACCACCACGAACCCCAGGATGAGGGGGGCAGAAACAAGCACTATTAGATCCGGGTGACTCAGCAGCACGTCGCCGTTCAGGCTGAACAGCACGACCAGGGTCGTGAGGAGCGCGGCGACGGCGACCCTGCCAACGGCGGGCCTGTAGACGCCGCTGAACCATTCCTCGCCCCTCGTCCCGATAATGTAGCGCTTGGAGAGGTATCCCAGAGCCATGGGTACGCCGATGAAAACGAGAACCGACACCAGCAGGAGGCCTCTGTCGATTGGTATGTTCTGTATGCCTGTGAGCAGCGACACGATGGGAGCGTACAGGAAGATGATGGTGACCGTGTTCAGGCTCGTGTTGATGACGTTCTGCTCCTGGTTGCCGTCGGAGAGGGCGCCCCATACGAGCACCATCGCCGTGCAGGGGCTAGACCCCAGCAGTATGAGGGACACAATTAGCTGGTCGTGGCCGGCTAGGAACAAGTTGGCCAGCACCACGGTCACCACCGGCGCAACTATCCAGTTGGACACTATCGTGGCGAAGATGGGCTTCGGGTTCCTGAAGAGCTTCCTCAGCTCCGATACCTGAAGATTCAGCAGCGCCGGGTACATCATCAGGAACAGGCATACCCCTATGGGTATCGAGATGCCTCTCACCTGCCAGCTGTCTATCGCCCTGCTCAACCCGGGCACGAACTGGGAGAGGGCCAACCCCATCGCCATACAAGCCACCACCCATACGGCTAGATACTTCTCGAAGGCTCCGAGCTTCGCCTCGCTTTCACCCATCTCAGCATGCTCCATGTGTTCCAGAAACGGAACGCATAAACATATTTAAATGTGTTTATCTGTTATTGTAGGTGAAGCCAGAGGTATGAACATGCAGGAAACCCAGGAAAGACTCGGGAAACTACTGGAGACCCACTTCTGCGACGCCCCAGACTCCCAGCGACACGAGTCGGAGCTACGCGTCCTGACAGATCAATTGTTCGAGTCTGTTGACTTCCAAAGGAGAGCCACGGTGTTCAAGTCTCTGGCCGACGAGAAACGCCTCAAGATACTCACGCTGCTAACGTTCCGCGAGATGTGCGTATGCGAGCTCACGGCTGCCCTCGGCCTCACGCAGCCAAACCTCAGCCACCACGTCAGGAAGCTGGAGAACGCGGGGCTGGTGAGACATGAGAAGAGGGGGAAATGGGTCTACTACTCCCTCACCGACGAAGGCATGCCCAAGAGGCTGGGCCTAGCCTAGCTCTTCTATCGCCCTCTCGGCTGCCTGAACACAAGAAAGGAGGTCGTCAAGCGACGCGACCAGGCTGCCAATGCCCCGCACGCAGTCGACCCTCACGGTGAGAACACCGTCCACGGCCTCCGCCTCGATCTCGATCCCGTCGGGCACCTGAAGGTTGTCCGGCTCGATCGCCCTGAGGATGGCCTCAGCGGTCCTCTGATCCACGTACTGTACGGTGACCGTGGCCTCACTCTGTGATGTGCTCAGGGACAAGGCTGTTCACCTTAGCTAAGAACTCTTCCTCCTTATCAATGGGCACGTACGCCCCTGCGGCGACGTCGTGGCCGCCCCCGCCGCCCCCCACGGCCCCGGCCGCCTTCTGCATCACCATGCCCATGTGGAGGCCGCGCAAAGCGAGCTCCTCTGTACCCCTAGCCGAGACCTTCAATTGGTCGTCCTCACTCACCGCCGTGGATATTATGGGCTTCATCTCCTTGAGGATGCCCTGGTTGAGCAGTATCCCCGAGACGACGCCTATAACAGTGTCGTCGATGGAGTCCCCCGCCCTTATGACGTAGATGTGGTCTCGCTCCTCCACCATGTCGTTCTCCCTGACCAAGTCCAGGCTCGAACCGATCTTGCGGCGGTAAAGGTCGAGGGTCTCCTGGGCCTCCGCCATGGCCTCTACGCGGTCCCCGAGGCAGATGCTGAGACCCACCCCCGGCCTGCCCATCCTGCCGCATGCGTTGAGTAGGCTCCCGTACTCCCTTCCGCTCCGCAGGCTGGTGCTTGGCTCCTCCAGCCTGAACGTGTAGATGGTGCCAATGAGCTGGTGGACGGCCCCGGCGTCGCAGCCCCCGCTCACCATGTGGCTGCTCAGGGCGCTGAACAGGGTCCGCTTCTCCTCGTCGGTGAGGTCGGCCAGGGCGCGCAGCCTGTCCCCCTCGTTGATCTGGATGCCTATCTCCCTGAGGAACGCCACGCAGGCGCTCTCGTCTCCGCTCAGCCCCGGGATGTAGGGAGTGGTCGTGTAGGCGATGGCCTTGGCGAGGGGCCGCGTCTCGTAGCCGTAGAAGATGAGCCCCACATGCTTATCGAGGAATCCATTCTTCACCGCGTCCTCCTCTATCAACGTGTTCAGGCCGGTGAGGGTCTTCCTATCTCCCTTGTCCTGCTGGTCTCCCAGGGCGCCGACGAGGCCGAGGCAGCTCAGGTCCCTGTTCCCGTCGTCGACCTCCCTGGCGAAGAGGTAGCATATGCCGCTGGCCGCGATCTCCCTGGCGCCGTCGATGCCGTGGAGCATGGGGTTCACGTGCACTATGTTGCCTGCCTCGTGCTCCACCGGGAGGTGATGGTCCAGTATGATGACGTCCTGGCTCAGGTTCTCGGCGATCAGTTCGGTGTACCCGCTGCCGAAGTCGCTGAAAACTATCAGGCTCGGGTTCTCCTCGGCCAGGCTCTGTAGGAGCTTCTCGTCCAGCTTCTTCTCGCTGCTGGTCCTGAACGCCGCGCCCTTGCGATGGGCCACGACGCTGAGGATGCCCCCGCTGGCGAGGCCGTCCGCGTCGTTGTGGGTAACAATGCGTATCCTGCCTCCCTGCTCGACGTGCTTTAGGAACAACTCCACGGCTGGCTTGAAGGAAGAAATGAACGCATCCTCGCCGGACATTTAGGTCAGCTTAGACGGTGACTATCTCGCGCCGGTAGTTCCAGTCCCTCGGCAGGGCTCCCCTGCGCTTATAGTACCTGGTGACGCGGTAGATCATGCTCTCCGTGAGCTGCATGCTCCTCTTGTTGTGGTAGTCCTTCGGGTTACGCTCCACGTGCCTCCGGAGACGGGTGGCGCGTACCATCAGGTTGTAGAGGTCCTCGGGTATATCGGGGGCCAGCCCCGCCTCCTCCAGGACCTTCCTGACGCCGTATCCCACGATGGGCTTCACCAAGGGTACCCCGTGGACGTCTCTGAGAATGTTGCCTATCTGGCTCTGGGTCTTACCTTCGCGGGCCAGGTTTATGATGAGCGCCTTGACCTCGTCGGGCTGGTAAACGACCCAGTTGGGGGGCCTCTTGCTCACCGGCCGTGTGCTGTGGCTTCTGCCCCGCATGTTCGAGAGTTTGCCTACCATGCAGTGATTTCTCCGGATGCTCTATGGTTAGACTCTACACCATTTAAAAAGGTTATCTCGGACCCGGAACAGGGTTAAGAGACGAGATGGGCACCTGTTATCTACGACCACCGCCAAAGATACTGTGTGAGTTTCGATGGTCAAGGAAGTTGAGAGCGTTCTACGCGTCGGAAGGGAGCTCGCGGAGCACGTGACTGGGGCGTCCTACGAGGAACTGCCCTCCGATGTGGCGCATCAGGTGAAGCGGGTCATACTTGACTCCTTGGGAACAATCTACATGGGCTCCAGGAAGGAGGAGGCCGCCGGGGTAGACAGGTATCTATCCGGCTTAGGCCAGCCTGAGGAGTGCACCGTCCTCGGCGCAGGCAGGAAGACCAGCATGCCGTGGGCTGCGTGGGCCAACGCCGCCTACGCCCAGGTGCACGACTGCAACGACGGCCACAGGGAGGCCGCAGCCCTCGGCGGCTCGTCTCACCCCGGGAGGGTCGCCGTCCCCACCGCCCTCGCGGTCGGCGAGAAGCTGCACGCAACGGGACGAGACGTGATCGCAGCCGTAACGGTGGGCTACGACGTGGCCGCCAAGGTGAGGGGGATGAACAACAGGCCTCCGGCGTCGGCTTACTGCTCCGCCGCGGTGGCGAGCAGGCTGCTGGGACTCGGAGTCGACGAGACCATCTTCGCCATGGGCATAGCGGGGTACAACAGCCCCAGGGGAGTCCCCAGGACCATGGGGTTGGACGTCAACTTCCTCAGCAACGGGTATCAGGCCAAGATAGGAATCGAGGCCGCGCTGCTAGCCAAGGAGGGCTTGAACGGCCCCAAGCTCGCCGACGACAACAGGCTGTCCACCCGCTTCAAGACCCGGGGCCTCGGCGAGGAGTACGAGGTCATGAACGTCTACATCAAGCCTTGGCCAACCTGCAGGATGACCCACGGCGCCGTCGAGGCGCTGCTGCGGCTTAGGCAGCGGCAAGGCTTCTCGGCTGACGACGTCGAGGAGGTGCAGGTGAGCCAGCTCACCCACGGCATGTACATAACGGACGAGAAGGTGGGGCCCGACAGCTACTACAAGAACTGCCAGTTCAATCTCCCCTACATCGTCGCCTGCGTCATCGCCGACGGCCAGGTTGCCGAGGCCCAGTTCACCAAGGAGAGGATAGCGGACCCCAAGCTCCACGAGCTGGCCGCGAAGGTGAAGGTGACGCCCGACGAGGGGCTCGACAGCGTCTACCCCGAGGGCAGCAG
>CAZCKR010000040.1:7477-15454 GCA_964499305.1 uncultured Candidatus Bathyarchaeia archaeon
CTCGGAATAATCACGGAGAGGGACGCCCTCACGAGGGTGGTGGCCAGCGGCAGGGACCCGCAGCTCGTCACGGTGGGCGAAGTCATGACCAGCACCATCATCTCCGTGTCCCCGGAGACGCCGCTACTCGACGCGGGCCGCATCATGCTACAGAACAGGATCAAGAAGCTCCCCGTCGTGGACTCCATCGGCCAGAACAGGGTAATCGGCATCCTCAGCCTCACTGACGTAGCTAATCATCAGCCCGAGATCATGAAGGAGTACATGGCCGCGAAGAACCACGAGCAGGAAACCCTGGCCGAGGAGCAGCTGATTAACATGGACGAGGGGCAGCGCCTCGAATTCAAGGCAAGCCTCCGCTACAACAACGTCAGAGGCTGCGTCGACCAGGACCTGGAGTACAACTGCCTCAAGACCATATGCGCGTTCCTGAACGCGGACGGCGGTGACCTCCTCATAGGCGTCTCTGACGACAACTGGGTGGTGGGGCTCGAGACGGACTACATGACCCTCCCCAAGAAGAACAGGGACGGCTTCGAGAACCACAGGACTAACCAGATAAGCAACAAGATCGGGGACATCTTCTTGGGCAAGATCAAGTTCAGCTTCCACACCATGTACGGCAAGGAGCTATGCCGCTTGCATGTCCTGCCCAGCAGGGACCCGGCTTTTCTCCACGAGAAGGGTAAACAGTCCTTCCACGTGAGGACGGGCAACAACTCGCGTCCCTTCAAGATAGCCGACGCCACCAAGTACCTCATGGACAGGATGAACGAGTTGGACCCGTTCCAGTCCCCGCCTCTGGTCGAGTAGAGGCTAGCCTTCTCTGAGCCACTCGCCCAGCTTCCTGAAGGCGCGGGCCCTGTGGCTGATCCTCGCCTTCTCCGCGGCGCTCATATCCCCGAATGTTCTGCCGTCGCCCTCCTCCGGTATGAATATGGGGTCGTAGCCGAAGCCGTTGGTGCCCCTCATCTCCTCCGCTATTCGGCCCACCACCTCCCCGGTGAATGAGACGCTGGTGTCGCCGTCCCTGAACGCCACGGCCGAGAGGTATCTGGCGCCCCTCTCCGTCTCGCCCTCCATGAGCTTGAGTATGCCCTCGTTGTCGATGGTGCGCAGCGCGTAGCTGCTGTACGGACCGGGGAACCCGTAGTACTTGTCTATGTAGAGCCCCGCGTCCTCGATGAGTATGGGCACATCCACGTCGAGCACCCTGAGGCTGTACTCTGCTATCAGCTCGGGGTCGTCCGCCTGAATCTCGACGCGGTCTATGCTGAGGCGCTCAAGCTCGACGCCGTACTCGGCGAGCACCTCCCTCGCCTCCTCGTACTTGTGGTCGCTGCTGGTTCCCATCCAAATCCTAGTTCTTCTCAATGTATCTTCCCCTCTTGGCTACTTCTTCCATGCGTGTCAGCGCCTCCTCTGCCTCCCCGCCCAGCGTCTCCCTGTAGCCCTCGACGAAGGCGGCGAGGAGCTCCTCCTGGTGCCTGTAGTGGGTGCTCGTGAGCATCCTGTTCATGAGGTTGAGGTCGACGCCACGCTTCTCCACCTCCGTGCTCACCTCCGCCAACCCGAAGTCGATGAACACCAGTCTGTCTCCCTGCTTCAGTATGTTGCTCGTGGTGAGGTCGCCGTGGATTATGCCCGCCCCGTGGAGCCTGCCAGCGTACCCGCCTATCCGTGTGAACAGTATCCGCCTCTCCTCGTCCGTCAATCTGTCCACCGCGTCCCTGACCTTCACCCCGTCGACGTACTCCATGACGATGACCGCGTTGTCCGGGTCAACGTGGTACAGCAGCGGCGTGGGCACGCCGCTCAGCTTAGCTCTGTGGATGTTGTCCGCCTCGGCCTTCGTTCTGCTTTTCCTGAGCCGGCTGTCGAGCTCGGGGTGCCTGTAGCCCTTGGGCCTACGGATCTTGGACAGAGCCTTCAACCCGTTCCACTCTCGTAGGACGAGGTCGGCCTCCGCGCCCTTGGCTATCACTCTCTCCACGGTATCTCCACCTGGTCCATCCTCCAGCTCGGGTTCACGTGGCTCGCGTCGAGGGGCGTCACGTGGCCCGCCTGGTAGGCGATGAGCCCCGTCCAGGCGATCATGGCGCCGTTGTCCGCCGCCAGCATGATGGGGACGACGTGCGGCTCGGCGCCGTGCTCCCCCGCTATATCCCTTATGATCCCAGCAAGCCGCTTGTTGGCGGCGACGCCACCCGTCAGGAGCAGCTCGGGCTTCCCCGTGTGGGCTAGCGCCCTCTCGGTGACTTCGCCGAGCATGGCGAAAGCCGTCTCCTGAAGGCTGTAGCAAAGGTCCTCAACGGTGTGTCTCCCGCTGTGTAGCTCAGCGGTTATCGCTGTAAGTAATCCGCTGTAGCTCAGGTCCATGCCCTTGACTGTGTAGGGGAGCGTTATCAGTTTCTCCCCGGCCGCCGCCTTCCGCTCTATGTCGGGTCCGCCTGGGTACTCTAGGCCGGCCTCCCGGGCGAAGGAGTCCAGACAGTTACCCACGGCTATATCCAGCGTCTCGCCGAAGATCCTGTACCTGCCCGACTCGTAGCCCGAGACTATGGTGTTGCCTCCCGAGACGTAGAGTGTGAGCGGATCCTCCGCCCCGGTGGCCATGCGCCCCACCTCGACGTGGGCGACACAGTGGTTCACGCCGACGAGGGGCTTCCCCAGGTAGGCGGCCAGCGCCCTGGCGCTCGTGGCACCGGTCCTGAGGCACGGCCCGAGCCCCGGGCCCTGGGCGAAAGCGATTATGTCGATCTCGTCGACGGAGACCTCGGCCATGTCTAGGGCGCGCCTTACTGTGTTCCCCATCTCGTCGCTGTGGTGCCTGGCGGCCTCCCGGGGGTGGATGCCCCCCTCCTCGGGTACGTGGACGTCGATAATGTTTGCTAGCACCTCCTTGCCGCTGGTGACTACGCCGATCCCCAGGTTGTCGGCCGTTGACTCGACGCCGAGCGCGATCATTCAATCCCAGAAAACATGAACCAGATAAAAACCTTTAGACAGGAAGCCGGTTAAGCTGGGTCCAGAGAAAGTATTGGAAGAGCGGGTCACTGGACGTAGATGGCCGGCCTGTAGGGCTTGGCTCTGTGAGCCCGCTTCGCCGGGTCCTCCGTCCACGGGTCACTCTCGGCCGAGACGGCTACCTCGCAGCCGTGCTCGCCCTCGATGAAGCTAACCGCGTCCATGAGGACGTTCACCTCGTTCAGCTGCCCCATCTTCAGCCGCAGCTCCAACTCGTCGTCCGGCAGCCTTATGACGTCGTCCACGATCTGGCGGGCGTAGCCGGGTACGGCTTTGCTCCTGGCCTTCATCTCGGCGTCCTTGAACGCCTCCTTGATGAGGGTTCCCACGTCCAGCTGCTCCTTCTTCGCCAGCTCCAGCGCCTTCAGGTAGATCTTCCACTTCCAGCCGTCGGCTGTGTAGAAGTGGATCTTGGCGGGGATGATACCGGTGACGCGGGTGATCTTCTGGACGTCCTCCATGCAGGTCTTTATCATCCCCTCCAGTACCTCGCTCATCTGGCTAACGTAGGACTCGTCGACCTTGGGCCACTCGGCGAACGCTATGAAGCCCTCGCCGCCCATCTTCTCCCAGATCTCCTCGCAGAGGTGGGGCGTGAACGGCGTCATCATCCTGACCTGCGTATCCAGGACCCTCCACTCCACGTAGCGTACCGCGTCCGCCCGCTCAGGCGTCTCCAGCTGTTTCGCCACGCGCTTCTGGTACCAGTCCATGTCCTGGTTCAGGTTGTACATGGCGGCGTGTATTGTCTTACGGATCTTCAGCTCCTTCAACGCCTCGTCGGCCTCGGCTATGTAGCTCTGGAGCCTGCTCAGCATCCAGCGGTCTATGTCATGTAGGTTGTCTGGGCTGCCCCTGCCCTGCTCTATGATCTTCACCGCGCGCTGGTGGAACCTCTCCAGGTTGTCCCCCATGTTCTTGGCCAGGTCGGGGCTGAAGTCGGCGTCCTTCAGGGGCTCCGCCGTGATCATGAGGCTCAGGCGCAGCGGGTCGGCGCCGAAGCCGTCTATGGCGTTTATCAGCGGGATGATGTTGTTGAGGCTCTTGCTCATCTTGCTGCCCTCCATCAACACGCTGCCGTTGACGACGATCCCCCTGGGCCATAGCTCTCTGGGCCAGATGCCGTCGTGGCAGAACACCATGTACGTGAGGTGGTTGCTGATGAGGTCGCGTCCGCTGTGGCGGGCGTCTAGCGGGTAGAAGTAGCTGAACTCCTCGTGGATCTCCATCAGCTTCTCCGTGGGGAACCCTGTGGCCTCTGCGACGCTCTCGGCGTCGCCTCTGCCCAGGAACACATAGTCCCAGAACTCCTCCGTCAGCTGCTCGGGCTCGGGCTCCACCTCGTTGATGCCCTTTATGACAGTGTAGTATGCCATGTAGATGACGGAGTCGCTCAGCGCCTCTATTATCCAGTCCGGCTCCCACGGCAGCGGCGTCCCCAGGCCGGCCTTCCTGGCGCAAGCCTTCTCCCGCAGCCAGTCCACGACGTTGTGGAACTCCTGGCGAAGCTCGTAGGGTATGATGGCCATGCTGTCTATGTTCTCGTGGGCCAGCCTCTTCCACGCGGGGTCGCCGTAGTTGATGAACCACTGGTTCTCGAATATCTTGACCACGACCTCGCTGCCGCACCGGCACTGCACGGGCTCCAGCATCTCGTACATCGTGGTCGCATAGCCTTTGGCTACTATGTCTTCCTTGACCGCCTCCTTGGCCTGCTGCACAGGCAGGGACGCGTACTGGCCCGTGTTGTTCCTCATCCTGCCTCCGTGGAACTCGGCGCTGTAGACCTCCTTGGTGGCCTTCTCCAGCTTGGGGTCCTCCTGGTCGGTGACTCCCATACGGTCCACGACGTCCTTGGCTGGCACCGGGCCGTAGCCGTCTATCTCGATGACGCTGATGGGCTCCAAGTCCTTGATGTCGCTGGGCTTGAACCTGTAGGCGTCGGGGTTCTTCCTTGCCTCCCGCTTCAGCTGGTCCAGCGCCACCAGGTCGAAAGGCGCGTGGGCGGGCACCGACATGACGACGCCTGTCACCGCCTTGGGGTCCACGAAGCTGGCTGGCAGCATGGGGAACTCGTCGCCCGTCACCGGGTTGGTTATGGTGACGCCTATGAACTTGCTTCCCTGGAACTCGGTGACCCTCTCGACGCTGCGCTCCAGCAGCTCCAGCTTGTCCGCCGCCTCCGCGCTGATGATCCAGGTCTCGCCGTCCACCCTCGCCTCCACGTAGGTGGCGTCGGGGTTGATCCACATGTTGGTGACGCCGAACACCGTCTCTGGGCGCAGCGTGCCCGCCGGGAAAACCATGTCGCCCTTCCTGAACTTGATGACGGTGAACTCCTCGATCTCGGGCTCCTTGTCGCCGACGGTGTCGTGCTGCCCCACGGGGTTGCCGCAGCTGGGGCACCAGCCCACGGGGTGGCTGCCCTGGGTGATGAAGCCCCTCTGCCGTAGCTTCTCGAACTGCCACTCGATGAACCTGCTGTAGATCGGGTCCACGGTGGTGAACTCGCGGCGCCAATCCACGCTGTACCCGATGCGCTGCATCCCATGCTTGATCTCCTCCGCGAAGTACACCGCCATGCTGATGGGGTCCTCCAGCTCGGTGAGCCTCTCCTCGGGGATGTTGTAGAGGTTGAGGAAGGTATCGAGGAACTCGGGGTCTCTCTCCTTGAGCCTCTCCACCATGGCGAAGAGGGGTGTGCCCGTGTAGTGCCACGCCATGGGCAGCAGCACGTTGTACCCCTGCATCCGCTTCCACCGGGCGTGGACGTCCGTCAAGGTGTACGTCCTTCCGTGCCCGATGTGCTGCGGGCTGTTAGGGTACGGGTACGCCACTGTCAGGTAGAACTTGGGTTTCTCCGGGTCGGGGTCCGTCTCGAAGGCTCCGGCTTCCGCCCAGCGTCTCTGCCACTTCTCCTCGATGGCTTTCCAGTCAACCATATGCATACTATCCTCTAACTCTGTCAACCTTGTATAGGACACCGGAATAAAGGTTGTGAGTAAAAACAGTTACCCATCGTGCGGGGCTACAGCTTCTCGTTGGAAGAACTTATATGTTGGATGGATGATCCATCCAACTGGTGTTGATTGTGCGTTTATATAAAACCCACCCGTCACCAAGCCTGCTAATCATCTTGGTTACTGCATGCTTAATCCTCCAAGTGACGCCTGCGTCCACGGCCCCAAGTGACCCCGAGGTACAGGCAGCCATAACATACCTCAGAAACAACCAGGACCCTGACGGCTCGATAAACGACTACGGCACCACGTGCTGGGCCGCGATGGCGATAAAGGCAGCAAACCTAGACCCGAAAACATTCGACCATGGCGGGGACAG
Organism: uncultured Candidatus Bathyarchaeia archaeon; assembly: GCA_964499305.1. Classification (GTDB taxonomy): domain Archaea; phylum Thermoproteota; class Bathyarchaeia; order TCS64; family TCS64; genus RBG-16-57-9. The sequence continues at coordinate 13,844 of CAZCKR010000040.1, forward strand.
CGTAACCGAGTGCCTAGTCAACAACGCAGGTTCAATAGATAAAAACAGTGTATCAGAGCTATCCCGGTTCATCCTAGCCATGTCAGCCAGTGGCCTAGACTCGTCAGACATCGACGGCTACGACTACGTCTCCAAGCTCCAGAGCCGATTAAACTCAGGCCAATATGGCGACCCGTCATGGCTTTTCGACGATTTCTGGCCGGTGATAGCGTTGTGCTCAGTCAGGACCCCTACGACTGACCCGACCATAGCTGATCCGGTGAACTTCATAGTTGCGAACCAGAACCTTGATGGGGGCTGGGGGTGGGCAGTGGGAGCCGCGTCAGACATAGACGACACCGCTGCCGCCATCATTGCGCTCCGAGCCTCGGGCATGAGCCACACAGGCACGGTGATACAGAGCGCCCTCAACTACATCCGGGGCCAGCAGATGCCGGACGGCGGATTCCCCTCGTGGGGAGCATCCAACAGCGACTCCGATAGCTGGGGCATATCAGCGCTCATCTCTTCAGGAGAGGACACGGCGACATGGCTTTCGGGAGGCAACAGCCCCATCGACCACCTCAAATCACTCCAGAACCCTGACGGCTCGTTCAACTGGCAGCCAGAGAACCCGGGGTTCAGCCCGTACCTGAGCACGTCCTACGCTGTCGTTGCTCTATCAGGTAGAAGCTACCCCACTGGATATTACTCAGACGTAACGTACGTCAATGACCCCGACAACAGTAGACCCGAGGTTTCCTGCACAGTCAGGGTCGTCGGAGAATCAAAGGTGTCATCGAAACTGGAGTTCACCAACTTCGACGTCATCGAGTTCAACGGCACATCCATAGACCCTGATGGTCGGATAAAGAACTATGAATGGGTCTTCTTCGGCGACCCCACAGTGAAGTACTACACCAAGTCATGCACACACCAGTTCACCGAGCCGGGAAGATACCTGGTCAGGCAGAGGGTCTGGGACAACAAAGGCAAACGCGCCCAGAAGGACCATTTTGTCACGATCGACTACGGTGAGCCGCCGAGCGTAACTGCCGAGGTATACTACTTTGAGGGTGGCGCGTTGATCGCCCTCCAATCCCCGGAGGTGGCTAACGTCGCCGAGATATGGTATACCTTGGACGGAGGGACCCCTATGAACCTCCTCCACGGTCCGCCCATAGTCGAGGACAGCGGCGAGCACGCGTTGGTATTCTGGTGCATCGACGAGAACGGGAACAAGGGAGAGCCTGAGGAGATCAAGTTCACCTTAGGATAGGAAGTTAGGAGAACTGGTTTTTGACGAGGCCCAGCATGGCCTCAACCGACTCGTTGAACTCGGCTGGGTTTCCTCCGTCTTCTGGCCGCCCAAGGCCCTCTGCAGACTAAATGGCTCTTCAGCTCCTTAAGCTGGCTGAGGTGTTCCCACGCTCTGGGAGAGGTCGTCGTATGGGCCCCGAGGAGCTCCGCCGCCTCCATGAGAAGCGCCTCTCGCCTCTGGGCCCCAGCCAACTTGGAGTAATGTGGTGGAGTGGGGGGGACTCAGTTATTCTAGGACTGCTCTTATCCTCCGCACGCCTGCGGAAATCCCTTCTTCCTTTATTATCTTAAATCGTCCGAGCTCGCCTGTGT
>CAZCKR010000041.1:0-15326 GCA_964499305.1 uncultured Candidatus Bathyarchaeia archaeon
TCAGGCCGCCGGTAGCCCTCCAGCGGAAGGTTGGTCTCGAAGAAGTCTCCCATCAACTCGTAGACGCCGCGGAAATACTGTTGGAGATGGCTGTGGGCGTTCACGAACCCGGGCATCACCAAGTGGTGCCGCGCGTCCACCACGTAATCCGGGTCCCGGACCCTGAGGCCCTCCCCTATCTCCGTGATCCTGTCATCCACGACGTAGACGTCGCCGCAGGGTATAACCCTGCGATCACCATCCATGGTGACGACGAACCCATCCTTGAAGAGAATATCAGCCATAGCGCTCAGCCCATATGAAGCTAAGAATAGATAAAAAACCATCCAACGCTTGTAGATAGTAACCTGCTACGAGTTAATGGGGCTCCACTCGTCGCACTCCCGCCTCATAATCACAGACTCGATGAAACCTAACTTTTCACAGTAACAGAACTCATCCAGGCTCAGACCCTGCCTCTCCAACGTGTTTACTATCTCCTTGTTCTCCTGCCCAAGCCTTAGCTTGACCTCCCCTTTGATATCCATGGCGTGGACGCAGTCAGCGCAGGTAACCATCAAAATCAGATAGTAAAACGGCGTAGAGGAATATAGAGCATTGGGACAAACAATAAAAACTCGCCGCGCACATTCAACCAGAACCCGGTGACCACATGAAGCTCAAAGGCATCGTCTTCGACCTCGACAGCACCCTCGTCCAGAGCCACGTAGACTTCCCCAAGATGAAGAAACGGATCATCAAGCTCCTGGAGGGTAACGGACACCCACCCGATAGCCTCAGCCCCACAGACCAGACGACAGTCGTCATAATGGAGCACGCGGAACGCGAGTGGGAGAAACAGGGAAAACCAGAGGAGGAGCGCCGGAGGCTACGTGACGTCATCACGGGTTACATGAACCAGGGTGAGCTCGAGGCAGTCGAGACTCTAACGGAGATACCCGGCGTCTCTGAGGCAGTCGAAAAGCTCAAGGCAAAGGGCCTAAAACTGGCTATACTCACCAGGGGCCACCATGAGTACGCGGTTGAGGCGCTCAAGAAGACAAGCATGCTCGACTACTTTGACTTAATACTAGGAAGAGGAGAGACGCCGCAGCCCAAGCCGTACAGGGAGGCCATCGACTACACCGTCAAGCGGATGGGTCTCACCGTCGACGACGTCGTCATGGTGGGCGACCACCAGATCGACTACGACTCAGCCAAGAATAGCCGATGCATGTTCATAGGAGTAGCCACAGGCCGCCGTGGCCTCAGGAGTTGGGAGAACATGACCCCGCCATCCGTGCTCCTTGACAGTATAGCCGATCTACCAGCCTACATCGAAGAAAATCTTCCGGAAAAAAGATAGTTTTTTATCTCGACCCCTTATCCTATACAACAAATCCTCACAGCGCAATCGCAGGGAGGAGTTAGTATGAGTATCAAAGACGAGTACAGTAGAAAGATGGAGCAGGCCATGTCTATCCTCAACATGATCGCGGACGACAACACCACCCCGCGGAACATCAGGCGGACGGCCAAACAGGCAGCCGACATGCTGCTGGATGAGAGCCTCAGCGTAGCCGCTAGGGCAGCCAACGCCATTGCCATTCTGGAAGACATTAGCCAGGACCCCAACATGCCCATGTACAGCCGCACCCGTATCTGGAACGCCATAAGCGTCCTAGAGGGGATACGGGACTAGCTGAGACACCTTTTAACCAGCCCTTCTTTATATATAAACCAAGGTGAAACCAGTGGAAAGAAGGTTCCAGTTCGAGGGCCCCCGGCTGGAGGGCATCGGAGTAATAGCGCTGGTCATCGTGGTGATAGCGGGCGGCCTATTGTTCTTCAGCGTGGGCCGCATCAGCGTCGGCTACGTGGCCATTATAGTTGACCCCCTGTTCGGGTCGACAAGCGTAGTAGGCACAGGAAGCAACGCCCAGTACTTCATAAAGGCGCCTTGGGCCAGCGTCTACAAGATATACGTAGCCACGGACAGCGTCCACATGTGGAGCGACATCACCGAGCTAGGGGACTTCCCGGCGGTGGAGAGCCTCACGAAGGACGGGCTCAAGGTAGACGTCGACGTGACCGTGCGCTGGAGGATTGACTCCACCGGAGCAGTCGATCTGTTCAGACGGTACCCGACCCTAGACTGGAGGCAGAGAGCCGTGATACCCATAATACGCGAGACCATCCGGAACCTGCTCGTTGACTACACAGCCATCCAGACCATAGAGCAGAGAGCCAACATAGGAGTGGTGCTGAGAGCCCAGCTGGAGGAATCCTTCAGCCAGGAGCCCAGCATCGGCGACGCGATCATACTGGACGCCGTCAACATAAGGAAGATAGCCCTGCCCGTCAACTTCGTCAACGCCATAGAGAAGAAGCTCGCCGCGGAGCAGCTGTCCATAGCCGCCGAGTTCAACAAGACCCGGCTCCTAGTCATCGCCGACGCGAGCGCGCAGTCAGCCATCAAGGAGGCCGAAGGTGTGGCCCAATCCAGACTGATAATCGCCAACGCCACAAGAGAGGCGTTGATAACCATAGCTGAGACCGATCCCGGAGTCGACCTGAACGAGCTCACGAGGCTGTACCTCTACCTGGAGACGCTGCGTGACATCGCGGAGACGGGGAAGAGCCAGTTCATCGTGGTGCCCGAAGACACCCAACTCATCATCCCCACAGGATGACCTTTTTATTACCCTTAAAACCATGATATAGTGGGTGCGTCATTGGAATCTGAGACAATCTCAGCCCCATGGATCCTGAAGATCTCGTGGGAGGAGCTTATGACATTATTAGTGTGCCTATGCCTAGACTTGCTTGAGTTCGTGGCGCCGATACTGTTGACGCCGGTGCTCGGGGACATGCTGGATCTCGTCGGTTTCCTGTTCTGCGCCGTCTACTTCAACGTCGTGGGAGCCATCTCGTTGCTGGAGCTCGTGCCGGGGCTTGACGTTGTGCCTATCTTCTCGTTGACCTGGCTCACGTGGTTTCTCCTAAGGAGACGGAAGATGCGGCAGCGAGTGGAGGAGCAGCTCGGTGAGTGGCTCTAGAGATGAACCGTCTATCCATAATAGATAGATAACCTCCACCCCAAGTGACGGCGATGGGCTACCAGGCACGCGTCTACCCAGAGATATGGCTGGCGGTCATAGCGACGATAGTGTTCTTCCCCATGATGTTCATTCTCAACCAGCAGAGTAACTTCGACCTCTGGCGTTTCAGCCTACTCTTCGCCCTGATAATCGCCGTGATCTATCTCTACGCCTTCTGGGAGATAAAGAAGTCCTATAAAATCAAGTCGAAGAGGTAGCCGCCCAAGAAAAAACCTTTATGCCGCCGGAAAACCGATAACTTCCAACTGAGTCCATGTTGAGAGTTCTCTTCAACACCATAAGATCCGCCAACCTGGTCAACCTCAACGTAGTGTACTACCTTGAGCAAGAGGTAGCCAAGTTCATCGACTGCAAGTGGAGCGGTTCGGGGTGGGAAAGCCATGTTCTGGGGGAGCCTATCAACGAGACGGTTAAACGGCTATATGGGAACGACCCGCCGGACTTCATAGTGAACAGCAGCGCACACCTAGAAGAGAACAAGCGGATAGCCAGGGAGAAGACAAGTGAGACTCCCAGGACCGTAATGACGGTAAACGACATGCACGTGAACCCCGAGAAAATTGTGAGCACAGCCAACGAGGGGTTCGACGGGGTGCTCATGAGGTACATGTACTCTCCGTACAGGAAGACGCCTCTGCCCTTCAACCTAGCCCTCTACACCAAGTTCGACGAAAACTACTACCTCGATAACCTAGAGACAGAGAGACAACACTTTCCTTGGTTCACCGATCACCGCATCTACAAGCCGTCCGAGGAGAAGGAGCTCGACGTGGTCTTCCTCGGCGCGTACAGGAGACGCATATACCCGCTCAGATACATGATATATAACGAGCTGCCGCGTCTCTCCGAGAGGAAAGGCTGGAGATACTTGGTGAGGGGGCGCCCACCGGGCAGGACCCCCCTCAGAGACATACCTAAACTAGAGAAACAGGGATACATCGTAGGTCCAAGGTACGCCGAGACCATCGCCAAGGCCAAGGTCTTCATCTTCGGCAGCAGCATCTTCCGTTACCCGGTGTCGAAATATTTTGAGATCATGGGGAACGGCACCCTGGTAATGGCGGACAGGCCCCAATCCGCCGACGAGCTCCACTTCGAGGCTGGGGAGAACTACGTCGAGATAAACCGGGACAACTGGAAGGAGAAGCTAGAGTACTACCTTGAGGAAGACGCCGAGAGGGAGCGCATCGCCCGCAACGGCTACGAGACGGTGATGAAGCACCATACCTCAGAGATACGGGCTAGGCAGATGATAGACTTCCTTAGGAAGCTTGAAGGCTAGGGAGTCATACATTCTTTTAAACACAGCAACACTCTATGTTGAGAAACGAGGCGAAAGGATGAACGTCGTTCTAATGATATTGGACGCGCTGCGGCTCGACCACGTCAACCCTGAGATCACCCCTAACCTGATGAGGATCGCGGGGCAGGGAGTGTTCTTCAGCAACTCCAAGGCGTGCAACACCTCCACCCTACACAGCATGCCGTGCATACTGGGCGCGGACACAACCTACGATCCCGAGGCAAACATAGCGACGGTGCTGAACAGGCATGGCGTCCACACCGCTGTCATCCACTCGAACCCCATGGTCCATAACTTCCACCCGGGGTTCGCCGAGACCATAGACCTCAAGTCAAAGAAGTTCAGGATGAGTAAGAGCTGGAGAAAGACGCTGAGGAGAAACCTCCCTCCAGGTGTCATAGCCAGGATGAAGAGGTTCCGAGCCAACGTGTACAGCGAGGAGAGGTATCAACCATACTCCCGGGCGGGCGAGTCTCTTGAGTATAGCCTGGAGTGGATGGGCGACCACGACGGATACTTCCTCTGGGTCCACCTCATGGAGCCACATATCCCCTACTATCCCTCGGAGACCAGCCTAGACATGAGCCGCAGCGAGATGCGGGCCCTGAACGACAAGCTCATAGAGGCGGTGCACGGCAACTACAAGCCCACCGAGGAGGAGATAGTGCTAGCTAAGACGCTCTACAGGGAGGAGGTCACCGAGATGGACAGGGAGGTCGGCGCCTTCTTCGACAAGTTCAGCCCAGACGACCTGCTAGTCATCACCTCGGATCACGGCGAGGAGTTCGGCGAGCACGGTCAGTTCTCCCACCACACCAACAAGTTCATACCAATCCTGTTGGACGTGCCTCTCATCTTCTACGGCAACGGTGTGAAGAAGGGTGCCATCGTCGAAGATGAGGTAACAAGCCTGTCCATCACCCCCACCATCCTGGAGGCCCTCGGCATAAACGACCCAATCGGGATCGGGTCCTATATATGGCACCTCGTTAGAAGTGACTAACGATGAGGGTCCTGATCCTCGCCTACGACGGACTCGACCACGACCTAGTGGAGACGTTGAGTCTCCGCAACATACTGCAGAGGGAGCACGGCAAGGTCGAAGTGCCCATCGTGGGAGGGATCGACGACCCTTCGACGCCCATAGTCTGGACCAGCTTCATAACAGGTGAGTCTCCGGAGGTTCACGGCGTAGATATGCCTCAGATGTGGGATAACGAGTTCGACGGGCTCCGCAGATTCGTTAGGAAGCATAGAGGCATACACAACATACTCAAACGGTTCAAGATGGGTTACAAAGTCAGAGAAGCTACGGGCGCACGATCGAGCTTCCCGAGCAGGAAGAACATAAAGGTGGACACCTTCTTCGAGGTCGTCAAGCCGAGCATAGCGTTGGGCGTCCCCGTCTACAACAAGAACCTAGAGGAGATATATCCCATAGGAGACGTTATTCGGGCGCGCCAGGACCACGAGTATCTCCCCGTTTTCGAGGAGAGGGTCAGGCGAATATTCGATGAGGAGGTGAAGAATCTCTTCGACGCCATTGATGGTGAGTGGATGCTCCTGATGGTCCACCTCCACATAACCGACCTGTTCGGCCACGCGTTCTGGGGCACCGAGAAGGTGGCCACCCTCTACGAGGAGATGGACCTCCTCACCAAGAGGGTGAAGGCCAGGCTCAGGGAAGACGACTTGGTGCTCATCATATCGGACCACGGCATGAGCAAGCTGGGCCACACCAAGAAGGGCTTCTACAGCTTCAACGTGAATATAGGGCTAGTGGACCCCGACATCAAGGACTTCTTCAACATAGTCACGGGGCTCCTCGCCGATGGCTAGGTGAGCCTCCTCTCGTGGAGCCGCTCCAGGGTCTCCCACATGGCGTATTTCCGGGCAAACTCGTAGTACTCGGCTGGGAAAGGCTTCTCCAGCCCGCCGAGCGCCGTCACCAGGTGGGCCAGGAACATCGACGTGCTTCCCAGTATCCACGGCCTATCCGCGAGGTACACGAGGGCAACGAGGAAGGTGTGCCAAGTCGGGAAACCCATGTAGTACCTGGACCTGCCCGAGAGTATCCACCTGTTGAGGCTGCCTCTGCGCCACGTCCTGAGCTGGGTGTACTTTATCTCCGGGAAAGACTCCACGACCCAGCCATACCTCTTTGCCTGAAGCAGGGCGAGTGTGTCGAAGGCGTTGCACGGCACGAAGTGCTTGATGTTGTCCCAGCAGGCGCGCCTATACATCTTGGCGCCGTCCGAAGCTCTCCCTCGCCACACCTTCTCGTCGTAGGGGGTGCCGCTGGTGACGCCGAGCCTGGGGTTCTCCTCGAACCTACGCAGAAGCCTGCTGAAGTAGTCTGGGGGCAGTACGCTATCCGCGTCTACCTTGAGGAGGTAATCCCAGTCGGGCACGAGCTCCGTGGCTCTTCTGACCCCCGCGTTCAGGGCCCATGCCAGGTTTACGCCGCGGGTGGAGTGGCGGGGGTTGTCGAGTCTCAGCACGGTTACCTCTTGGTACTCTGACAGTATCTCCATCGTCTTGTCAGCCGAGCCGTCATCAACCACCACGTAGGCCTCTGGGGCGGGTCTCTGGCTGAGCACGCCCTCCACCGTCCGCCTGATGAACCTCTCCTCATTCCTGCCGCTCGTTAGCGCCACGTACCTCAAGGGCTCTGGGTCTCCAGCACTGGAATACCAATAGGAGACATTGGATTTTTATATGATTTGATAAACCCCGCCGATTTGGTTGTAGCTGATTTTCCTTCAAGATGTTTTATTAATACGGAATACTTTTCTACGATAAAACGGTGTGTGACGGTTTTGTGTGGAATATTTGGGTGCGTAATTAGGGATGGGCAGGCAGTTAAACTGATAACTGACGGCTTGAAGCGTCTCGAGTACAGAGGCTATGACTCCATAGGCGTCGCCACCATCGTAGACGGCGGGCTCCATGTGCGAAAGGACAAAGGAAAGCTGGAGGAAGTTATCGAGGGTCTGCGGATAAACGATATGGAGGGCACCATCGGGATGGGGCACACGAGGTGGGCGACGCACGGCGCGCCCAGCATGGTCAACGCCCACCCCCACACAGACGGCTCCGGCAACATAGCACTGATCCATAACGGCGTCATCGAGAACTATATGGAGCTGAAAGACGAGCTAATAGAGAAGGGACATATAATCGTGTCACGCACGGACACCGAGGTAATCCCCCACCTCATCGAGGAGGAGCTCAAGTCAGACATAGGGATGAAGGGCGCCATCCTGCGTGTTCTCAGGCGGTTGAAGGGCTCCTACGCCGTGGTCATATTATCGACCTACGAGCCCGACAGGATCTACTGCGCCCGCCACGAGAGCCCCCTGGTCATAGGGGTCTCGGATAACGGCGCATTCTGTGCCTCGGATGTCCCTGCCATGCTGCCGTACACGAACCAGGTCTCATATCTGCGGAACGGAGAGATGGCTGTACTTACTCTGGACGGCTACGAGGTCGTGAAGGTCATAGACGGCTCCCTTGTGGAGCGTAATCTAGAGGAGATCACGTGGAGCCTGGAGATGGCTGAGAAGCAGGGGTACACGCACTTCATGCTCAAGGAGATCTATGAGCAGCCGGAGAGCCTCAGGAACGGGCTGAGGCTGCAGGAGCAGTACCTGAACCTGCTGACACAGTTCCTCGACAGAGGCAAAGACGTGTTTCTCACGGCGGCGGGGACGAGTTACCACTCCTGCCTGGCGGCGTCCTATATCTTCTCGAAGCTTTCGCGGCTGACCACCATACCGGTGGTCTCCTCGGAGTTCATCGAGAGGTATGGCTCAACGGTGGGCATCGACTCAGTCGTGCTCGCGGTGAGCCAGTCCGGTGAGACCTATGATACGTTGAAGGCCATCGACCACGCCAGGATGCGAGCCGCTACGGTTCTTGGTATAACCAACACGGTGGGCTCCACCCTCACAAGGGTTTCCCGAGCCTACTTGATCCAGCAGTCGGGGCCCGAGATCGGTGTCGCGGCCACGAAGACGTTCACATCCCAGGTGATCGTGTTATCTCAGCTGGCCTTGAGGCTGGCGAAGCAGAAGGGCAAGCTAAGCCAGGATGAGCTGGACGAGCTAGAAGAGAAACTCACATTGATCCCGGGCTGGGTGGAGGATGTCATTCGAAGTGACGCGGGATACATTGAGGCGCTTGCTGAGAAATATCGGGACGACAAGCTATTCCTTTTCCTTGGGAGAGGTATAAGCGCCGCCACCGCCCTCGAGGGCCGCCTGAAGCTGCTTGAGATCACGTACGTCCCCTCTCTGGCGTACCCAGCCGGAGAGAGCAAGCACGGCCCCATAAGCGTCATAGAGGACGGCGTGGCCTGCATCTTCGTGTGTCCACGCGGGGACACCCACCCTCATATCATCGGCAGCATCATGGAGATGAAGGCAAGGGGCGCGAGGATCATATCCATCTGCGAGGAGGGCGACGAAGAGGTAAAGCGCCTCTCTGACGACTTCATAGAGATGCCCCGCGGGATACCCGAGGAGCTTTCCCCGGTGCCCTACGTGGTGCCGCTGCAGCTTCTCGCGTATCAACTCGCGGTGCTCAAGGAGCTGGACCCGGACATGCCTAGGAACCTGGCTAAGAGCGTGACCGTCCCCTAGACGATAGCCTTAAGCAACTCCCTGTATCATTTTCTTTGATTAGTTTGTTCGATGTTCAGTCGGTCAGGGAAGACTTCCCCATACTGAAGAAGGGCGTCATATACCTCGACAGCGCCGCCAGCAGCCTCACCCCGGAGCAGGTGGTGCTCAAGGAGATGGAGTTCTACAGGGAGTACCGGGCCAACGTCGAGCGCGGCGTCCACCGCTTCAGCCAGAGGGCCAGCGAGGAGTACGAGAAGGCCCACGAGGAGATCGCGCGCTTCATAGGGGCTCCCGGCGTGGAGAACGTGGCCCTGCTCAGCAACACCACGGAGGGCATCAACCTCGTCGCCAACAGCCTCGACTGGAGCAGGGAAGACAAGATAGTGAACACTGTGATAGAGCACCACAGCAACTTCATAACATGGCTGAGGGTGCGTCAACGCCACGGCACGAAGCTTGAGGTGGTGCGTTCCACGCCCGAGGGCTTCTTCGATCTGACCGACTTCGAGAAGGCTATAGACGACAAGACGAAGCTGGTGGCGGTCACCCACGTCTCCAACGTCCTAGGCTGCATAGTGCCGATAAAGGAGATCTGCGAGATCGCCCACGAGCACGGCGCCAAGATGCTTGTCGACGGGGCTCAGGGCGTCCCCCACATCCACACTGATGTAATGGACTCCGAGGTGGATTTCCTCGCCTTCTCCGGGCATAAGATGCTGGGCCCAACCGGCTCCGGCGGCCTGTACATCGCCGAGGCAGAGCTCGCGTCGACGGAGCCCCTCTGCATAGGGGGAGGCACCATAGCCGACGTGAGCATAGACGAATACGTCTTGGCTGTTCCGCCGATGAAGTTCGAGGCCGGGACCCCTAACATCGCTCAGGTCATCGGGCTCGGCGAGGCTTGCCGATACCTGAACCGGGTGGGCATGGATAACGTCGAGAAATGGGACCTGAAGCTAGCCAACAGGCTCATCGAGGGCCTGACGGAGATCGAGGGCGTAGAGGTCTACGGCCCAAAAGATCCGAGGCAGAGGGTCGGGTTGGCCACGTTCAACATCGGGGACATGAACCCCCACGACGTAGCCCTGACCCTGGACACAGAGTATAACATAGCTGTGAGATCAGGCCACCACTGTGCGCTGCCGTTGATAAAGGAGCTGTTCAAGCTTCACGAGGGAAACGCCCGGGCCTCCACGTACATCTACAACACGTTGGAGGAGATAGACGCCCTGGTCACGGCGGTCGAGGAGATAGCCAGGGACTAAAACTCTACCCCGATTCTATAAACTCCTTAAGCCGTCCACCGTGAGGGTACCTTGAGATGTCCGAGGCCATCGTCGACACCGACCACGTATGGACAGTGTTAATGGACGTAGGCGCCAAGAAAGAGGTGGAGCTCCCCCTATTCCAAGTGACCAGGGACGTCTTCGTGGATGCCGACTTCGCCGACAAGATAAGACAGCTCATGCTTGAGAACCCACACTACCTTCCGGGAAACAACGTGACTAGTATCGAGTCCCCTGAAAACCAAAAGATCTTGGGTAAGGCGCTCTTTGTTATCATATGTTTCCTCAAGGATTACGCCGAAGGTATGACGGGGTCGCTCAACCACTTCCTGTTCGGCGAGATGAGGGACCAAAGGTACAGACTGATCGCGGCGGCCGACAGAGAGCTCACCAAAGATCGTTTCAAGTTCTTTATGAGGGTCATAACCCGCAAGCCTGAGCTCGTGAATAACCTGGTGCTGACTCATTAGACCCAGTAGCTTGTCTATAAAACCTCGGAGTCAACCATCCTTGATACCTTGTCCGAGAAGAACTACACGACTTTGTCAGGCGACCGGCTCTTTTGTCTTCTCCACCATTCTAACTATGTCAACTGGCGTGAGGTTTATCCTGAAGTTGCTTACCCTGACCAGTTTTATCGCCCTCCCCGTCTCCTGGTCTACTTGATTCACAATGCGGACTAGGCCGGCTCTCTCTAGCTCATTTACTCTGTGCTGGACTGTAGTGTAGGGAATGTTTGTCTCGACTGAGATCTGGGTGATGTATTTGGAGCCCTTCTGTATGTGTGTCAGGATTCTCCAGGTGTGCTTCTTCCCTAGCACCCTGAGTTTTTCCTGGATCTCCTTTTGATTCATCAGTGACATTCAGTCTCACCTAAATGTCAATCTAATCCGAGCCTATTTATTAAAACACTCGGTAACGAGACAACTGTGACCCATTTTACATCAGTTTTCTTCGGGTCGGTTTTCCCCTCTGACGCCGAAAGGGTCCAAGGTCTGCCTCTGGATAGCCTTGAAGAGACCCAGCATGCCGTTCCTCGGGCCCTCCAGCCGTATCTCGCCTTTGCTGCAGGAGAACCTTAGCGTGCCCTTCCTGCCGATGCCACCGGCCTCGGTGAACTGAAGCCCCGTTATCTGGGCCCAGTTCTCGGTGATTATCTCCTCCCTCTTGAAGATCATGCCCTTCTCCTTGAACAGAAGCAACCGTATGTTGGTGATGAAGACCTTGTACTTCTCCTCGTTGTAGGTCACCTGGAAGTCGCTCCAGAACAGCACCTTCTCCTCCCTGAGAAGATAGTCCTCTATGGGCATATGGTTGATGAACGTTCGGTCGTCAAATAAAACTACCGCCGACTTCAATGGAACCATGTTTCTGATTCTTTATAAACTAAACATTCGTTTGGAAACCGTGAATCGTTGGAAGTTTGTCTTAGTGCTTCTCACCTTGTATCTGCTACTCCAGACGCTTGACATCGCGACGACGCTCTACGGCATATCTCACTTGGGGCTCGTCGAGGACAACCCAGAGGCAGCGGAGCTGATGGAGGTCAAGGGACTGAAAGGCGGGATGGTGGATATGGCGATGGAGAACCTGTCCCTGGTGCTGCTCCTGGTGATCATGTCCAACTGGAGGATCGGTCCCGTGATAGCCGTGACCATACTGGGCGCGTACAGCGCTCAGTTCATCCCCACCGTGATAAATAACGCCATGTGGATAACCTTTGGGAGAGGACTCTTCTTCGAGCAGATGATGCTCCTATACGGCGTCTCATACCTATTGGGCGGAGTATTCACTCTGCTTTACCTAAACCGTATGGGGGACCTCGAAGATCTCACGTACATAAGAAAATGGTTGGGGGAGAGCCCCCTGACTAGGAACCTATTCGAGTTTGACTAGGAAAAAACTCTTTTTCCAGCTTCCACGAGCATGGGGAGCTTGTGGCCCTTGTTCATCTGGGTTACGGTCACGAGGTCGAAAGCCTTGAAGCCAAGTCGTTTGAGGTACTCCTCCAGCAGGTAGAGCGCCCTCGCGGCGCCGTTGCCGCTTCCCCCCGCGGCTGCTATCCCCACCGACACCTTATCCGTGTATCTCTCGAAACCGAAATGGGTCTCGCATCTCCTGAGCCTGTCGAGGAAAGTCTTGCCCGACTCGCTTATGTCCCACCAGTAGACCGGCGTGGCGAAGACGAGAGCGTCAGCGCCGTCGATCTTCTCACGTATAGCCTGGAAGTCGTCCTCTAGGATGCAGGCGCCTTCCCGCCTGCACTGCCCCCAGCCCCCGTCGCATGCCTTACACTTCTTGATGACGTGGTCGTTGAGGTTGATCAGCTCCGTCTCGTGGCCCATGGACTCGGCTCCCTCGAGAAACTTTTCTGCGGTGGTCGTCGTCAGCCCGTCGCTGTTGGGGCTTGACTGTATGGCTAGAACCTTCATGTCGTTCAGGGAGACCAGCGCGGCCGCGGTAGAAAAGGGTTGGCGCCCCTAGCCGAAGAACCGGTCCAGGGTCGTCTTCTGACCCGTCCTGGCGTAGCCCTTGTTCATCTTCTCGACGGCGTTCATCACCCGGCTCTGGCTGAAGCTGTGCTCACCGCACAGGAACCCGATTATCGCCGCCGTGTCCGGCTTCCTCCACTCGATGCTGTAGTCGTCGGTGGTCCTGGGGTTCTTGAACAGCTCCCGTATCTCCTCGACGGGGTGGGGGAACTCCGGGTTCTTGATGTATGGGAGAGCCGCCTCGAGTGTCCCGTGTTCCTTGACGAGCTTCAGCGCCGTCTTGGGCCCCACGCCCCTGATCCCTTCGGGGTTGTAGTCGGTGCCCACGAGGATGCCTATGTCTATGAGCTGGTCCCTGGATACCTCCAGGGTCCTCATTATCTTGTCCAGCTCCAGAAGCTCCGGCTCGATCTTTATGTATACGTTTTTCCGGGGGAGCTTCCGGCGGCCCGTTATGGAGAGGTTCCTGATGTGGCGCGGTGCGCCGTATAGGAGGGAGTCGAAGTCTTGGCTCGCGGCCCCCCAGACGTCGCCCTTCGCCGCCATGTAGGCTGTCTGGGCCTCCCCTTCCCCGGGGGCCTGTACCCATGGGACGCCCATGTGGGTGAGCAGGGTCTTGGCGTCTTCTATGATGTCGGTGGTGGCCAGCACGGCCTGCTGGCCGTAGCGGCGCGCCTTCTCGGCGTCCCCCTCCTTCACCGCCTTCTCGTACTGCTTCGATGCTTTCCTCCGGGTCTCCCTTCTCTGATTTATGACTGTGCTCTTGAACCTGTGGGGCTTGCCGTCGAAGACGTAGACGATCCTGACGCCTGCCTCCATGAGGTTGCTGTTCCGGTAGATGAGGCCGCTGAGGTGGCTCGTCACCCTCCCCTGCCTGTCCCTGAGAGGCTCGCCGCTGCTGCCCCGGATGATGGATAAGAACTGGTAGAGTATGTTGTTGCCGTCGAAGGCGACGGCGCGTCCCGCCAGGTCGTCGATGGCGAGCTTCCGGGGCTCCACCAGGTCGCCTAGCTTGACGCCCACGACGCGGACCCCTACGCCAGCTCGATGCGCTTCTTTCCTCTGGGGAGGCGGTAGACCCTGACGAGCCCCTGGATCTCCATCTTCATAAGCATGCTTTCCAGGTCGTTCTCGCTGAGACCGCTGAACCTCTTCTTCGTGTTCTTGTATAGCTCCTCGAACTTGAGCGCCCCGTTCCGTTTAAGGGTGTCCACGATGGCTGAGGGTAGTAGCTTCCACTGCATCTTCTTCACCTACGCTATGTCTATGGGAGGCTTCCCTGAATCCTGGAACCTCGCCTGGTTGTCCCTGTACCACTTCTCCGTCTGAGGCGTAATGCTTGGCCCGATGTCCCCCATGGCGGTCTCGAAGTCGACGAACCCCACGATGGAGGTCTCGGTGTCACGCCTCAGGGCGTACAGCCCTGCCTCTCGTACCACCGAGTCTATGTCTGCGCCGGAGTACCCGTCCATCCGCCTAGCCAGGGCGTCTAAGTTTACGTTCTCATTCAACGGCATATCTTTAGTCTTTATCTCGAGTATGCGGAGCCTCGCCTCCGTGTCCGGCGGCGGCACGTAGACCCGCCTGTCGAACCTCCCCGGCCTGAGGACGGCGGGGTCTATGAGGTCAGGCCTGTTGGTCGCCGCGAGGACGACGACGTTCTGGAGACTTATGAGGCCGTCTATCTCCGTGAGGAGCTGGCTTATTACGCGCTCTGTGACCCTGCTGTCTGCGGCGCTGCCCCTGGCAGGGACCAAGGCGTCGAACTCGTCGAAGAATATTATGCTGGGCGCCGCCATGCGAGCCTTCCTGAATATCTCCCTTATGGCCTTCTCGGATTCGCCGACCCACTTGCTGAATATCTCGGGACCCCTTACGCTGATGAAGTTTGCCTCGCTCTCCGTGGCCACTGCCCGTGCGAGCAGCGTCTTGCCGCAGCCCGGCGGCCCATGCAGCAGTATGCCTTTCGGCGGGTTGATGCCGAGGCGTGTGAACCTCTCAGGGTTCTTGAGCGGCCACTCCACGGCCTCCTTGAGGTTCTGCTTCACCTCCTCGAGGCCGCCCACCTCGTCCCATGGGATGTTGGGTACCTCTATGTAGACCTCCCGCATCGCCGTGGGCGTGATCTCCCTGAAGGCGTCGAGGACGTCTTCGTTGTTCACCACCATCTGGTCTAGAACCTCGTGTGGGATGCGTTTCTCCTCCAGGTTGATCTGGGGTAGGTAGCGGCGCAGCGCCTTCATGGCGGCCTCCCTGCTGAGCGCCTCTAGGTCCGCCCCCGTGTATCCGTGGGTTATCTCGGAGAATCGCTGCAGGTTGACGTCCTCCGTGAGGGGCATGCCCCTGGTGTGGATCTGGAGTATCTCGTTCCTCCCAGCCTTTGCTGGGATGCCTATCTCTATCTCTCTGTCGAATCTCCCGGGTCGTCTCAGGGCCTCGTCTATCGCGTCGGGTCTGTTGGTGGCGCCTATGACTATGATGTGGCCTCTGCCTTTCAGGCCGTCCATGGATGCCAGCAG
>CAZCKR010000042.1:0-8917 GCA_964499305.1 uncultured Candidatus Bathyarchaeia archaeon
TCGGCGCCATACTTGCTGAACACCTCAGGCGTTGCGACGTAGTTACCTAGGCTTTTACTCATCATACGTCCGTCGCTACCAAACACCATGCCGTTGATGAGTACGCTGTCGTATGCCGTCTCGTCGAAGAGCGCTAGGTGCCTCACCATGAGGTAGTAGGCCCACGTGCGGATGATGTCCTGGCCGCTGGGGTGCACGCTGGCGGGGAACTGCTTCCGCCAGTTGGGTCTGTCCGGCCAGCCAGCGTGGATGGCACACGTCAAGCTGCTGTCGAACCAAGTGTCCATTACGTCAGTGTCTGGGGTGAACTCGGTTCCGCCGCACTCACAGACGTCGTCAATGCTAGTTACCTTGGGGTCCACAGGCAGCTCCTCGGGTTTGGCGAGCCTTATCTTACCGCAGCTCGTGCAATACCAGGCGGGCACGGGGGTGGCGAAGACGCGCTGCCTGCTCAGAACCCAGTCCCAGTCGAGGCCGGTGGCCCAGTCGATGAGCCTCTGCCTCATCCAGTCGGGGTACCACGTGATCCTTTTAGCTGTCTCAACCACCTTGTCCGTGAGGCTGATGGTGCGCATAAACCACTGCCTCGCCGTGACCACCTCTATGGGCGTATCGCAGCGCCAGCAAAGCCCCACCTCCTGGTCCAGGTCGCGCTCCTCCATGATGAGCCCGGCCTCCCTCATGTCCTTCACCAAGGCCTCCTGACCCTCCTGGATGGGCATCCCGGCGTATTTGTCTGCCACATCTAGGAGTGTTCCTTTTCCATCGATTAGGCGCACCACCGGGAGTTTGAACCGTGCCACGGCCACTACGTCGGCTTTGTCGCCGTAGGTGCATATCATCATGGCTCCTGTCCCGAACTCGGGGTCCACCTCGTCGTTCGCGATGATGGGTACCTCTTGGCCGAACACGGGCACCCTAGCCTTTCCTCCTATGAGGTGTCTGTAGCGTTCGTCCTCCGGGTGGACGCCCAAGGCCACGCAAGCAGGCAGGTACACGGGCCTTGTTGTGGCGATCAACACCTCACCATCGCCGGTGAAGAAGGGGATGATGTATATCTTGCCTTTCTTCGTCTCGTGCTCCACCTCGGCGTCCGCTATGGCCGTCTCGCATCGGGGGCACCAGTTGATTGGATGCTCCCCCTTGTAGATCATGTCCTTCTCGTAGAGCATGAGGAAGCTGAGCTGTATCTTCCGCATGTACTCGGGCTCCATGGTCCTGTACTCGGTGGTCCAGTCGACGCTGCAGCCCATCCTTATTACGGCGGTCTTCATGACGCCGATGTACTGCTCTATCCACTCCTCACACATCCTGCGGAACACGTCGGGGGGGACGTCGCTCTTCCTTATCCCCTTCGCCTTCTCCACCCTGACCTCGGTGGGCAGCCCGTGGCAGTCCCACCCCTGGGGGAAAAGGACGTTGTAGCCCCTCATACGCTTATACCTGGCCCTCATGTCGAAGTAGGTCCAGTTCAGGAAGTTGCCCATGTGGAAGTCGCCGCTCGGGTAGGGCGGGGGGGTGTCGATGCTGTAGACGGGCCGTGTGTCGTCGTCCCAGTCGTACCTGTGGGTTCCATCCGTCTCCCACTGCCTCTGCCACTTCTCCTCCATCTGGAGGAAGTCCATCTTTCGCGGTAGCACGTTCATCTCGTCTCGTCCCCTGTCTCCATACTCTGCGGACCAAGCGCCTTTGATAGGCTGAATCTGTCTGCTGCTTTCTTTAAAAGGTTGTCCGCTGCGGTCCTATCTCTAGGCGTGTACGGGTCTTCAGATGATCCCCGTCGGGGGATCGACAAAACAATACCCCATTTGCCTCTCCTCAGACAACGAATCTATCATGGAGGTTGGATAAAAGCTTTCAGATTTCTCCGACTTACACGTCCAGCTTCAGCTGCTCGTCTCCCTTCCTTGGGCCTTGGATCACAAGCTGGTCACCGAGCGTGGCTTTCATGCCGTCCACCGCGGCTATGACTGGTATCCCCGTCTCCTTCTGCAGATACTCTGCCTCCGCGGCTGGGTCGGCGTTCAGCATCCTCCACCCGAAGTGGGTGAGTATGGCTGAGGCGGGCCGGGCCTCGCGGAGCACCC
Source organism: uncultured Candidatus Bathyarchaeia archaeon (assembly GCA_964499305.1). Taxonomy (GTDB): domain Archaea; phylum Thermoproteota; class Bathyarchaeia; order TCS64; family TCS64; genus RBG-16-57-9. Next base: position 2,088 of record CAZCKR010000042.1, read on the forward strand.
GCAACGCATCGTCTGTGCAGAGGTGCATCTTTAAGGGGTTACCCCTCGGCCAGATTACGCAGAGTATCAGCAGCCGTTGCCCTTTGTGCTGCTCCCCGATGCCGTCGAAGTACCCTGTGTCGCACGTGTAGCCGACGGAGCCGACACCCGGGGCGTTGAAGCTGACGCCGGTGGAGGCAGGGTCAGAGTGTACTGCCTTCGTCGCCGTGAACTCGACGTCATTCACACGGAACACGGTCCCAGGCTCCAGCTCGACGAGTTCACCCACCAATCCCATGTGGTAGTTTGAGATACATGGACCCAAATCCTCGACTCCCCGCGTCACGCTCCGCGGCGCCGCCAACAACCCCTTCTTATTCCTTGTGCCGTCAGTCATCGCCTCTATGAACACCTCTGCATCCGTGTAGTGGTCGGGGTGGCAGTGGGATACCACGAGGCCGTCCAGCTTCCGGGGGCTGAGCCCCGCCCAGTTGGAGAAGACGAGGGCGCCGGGCCCAGGGTCGATGTGTACCTGCGTCTCGCCGTGGACCAGCCTTATGCCGGCGGTTCTTCTCCTCTGAGTGGTCATTACGAACCTGCCGCCGCCCGTGCCCAGGAAATGCAGCTCCAGTGGCTTCAGGGTCCACACCTTTTCCTCAGCACTCTTCCCGCGAGAGCCCCCGTGTGCTCTCCGTCGCTGACGGCGACGTCTCCGTTGACGACCACGTACGGGATGCCATCGGGATACTGATGTGGGTCGCTGAACGTCGCCCTGTCATATACGGTGCTCGGATCGAAAACAACTATGTCCGCCGCCATCCCCTCCCTGAGCAGTCCACGGCCCTGAAGTCCCAGTCGCTGGGCGGGCATACTAGTCATGCGTCTTATCGCCTCCTCGTAGGTGAATAGCCGCCGCTCCCTAGCGTAGAGCCTGAGGTACCGTGGGAAGGCTCCGTAGCAGCGCGGGTGGGGCTTGCCTTCGCCGAGCTTCCCGTACGGCGCATGGCTCCAGCCGTCGCTGCAGGGCATCACAGACGGGTGCCTGGCCAGGGTGTCCACGTCTTCCTCGACGCCCCAGAAGGATACGTTCATGACCTCTGCGTTTTCCTCGACGAGGAGGTCGCAAAGCGCATCCACGACGGGCACTCCACGCGCCGTGGCTATCTCGGCTACGGTCATCCCCTCGTACCTCTTGTTGGCCTCTGACTTCACAAAGGTGACGAGAACCTTGGTGAAGTCTCTCCCCTTCCCGTCCCCGGCCTCGGAGTACTCCTTCTCTAGTCTGCGCCTGATCTCCGGATCATTAAGCCTCCTGAGCATCTTGTCTACCCCACCCTCGTGGGCCCAGTCGGGTATGACTTGGGACAGCAGGCTAGACCCGGCCGTGTAGGGGTATATGTCCGCGGTGACGTCTAAGCCCTGGGCCCTCGCGTCGTCCAGCGCCTTCAGCGTCGTCTCTTCGTGTCTGCCAGACAACGACTTGTGGGACGCGCATGAACTGCCCAAGTGAGACACCTGTATGGGTATCTTCGCCTTTAGCCCGAGGTCGATGGTGTCTTCCAGGTTCTCGATGTTACCGCGCATGTGAGTCGAGTACAGGCCGTCTTTCTCTCTGAGGACTCCACACAGCTCGACTAGTTCGTCGTCCTTGGTGAAGACGCCCGGCGGGTACCCGAGTCCGGTTGACATCCCGTGGGCTCCCTCGTCCATCGCTTCTCTCAGCAGCCGCTTCATGGCTGCCAGTTCGTCTGGTTTGGCGTCCCTGTCTTGGAAGCCCATCACGTTGACCCTTATTGAGCCGTGTCCCACGAATGGTACGAGGTTGATGCCCACGCCCCGGGTCTCTATCCGTCCTAGGAAGTCGGCGAGGGTCTTCCAGTTCCATTCGAGGTCTAGTCCCGACGTGAAGGGCTTCAGATATTGGATGAGGTCTTCTCTGTGTTGATCGTGGAGTGGATACATGGATAGGCCGCAGTTTCCCATGGTCGCGGTGGTCACGCCTTGATGTATGTAGCTCTCGCATCTCGTGTTGCCGAGCACCGTGTGGTCTGCGTGCATGTGTACGTCTATCCAGCCGGGGCTCACGCACAGGCCGGAGGCGTCTATTACGTGGGCGCCGCCCGTGTCACGGAGTCTACCGACGCGAACTATTTTTCCGTCTTTAACCGCGACGTCGGCCATTGTCCATGGGCTGCCTGCTCCGTCGAAGAGCCTGCCGCCTTTAATGACGAGGTCGTATGACAAGGGGGATTCAATTGATACTCATGGCATTCAGCTAATCTAATGTTTCTCTCATCCAGCTCATGGCTTGGAATATTTGAGTACATGAAGTTGGATAAATGGATAAGAATACATAAACTAAGTTTTATTGATGTATCAAAACCTGTTATTCGGTATTTTTTAAGAAAATGTAAATCTAACTGATTAAAATGTTCTGTCACAAACATCATAAAAAATAAGAAAACAATTCTAAAAAAATACAATGATTCTAATGATATGGAGTAATGAAAAAAACATTAGGAGTTCACCTGGTTCTACTAATCATAATCAATATTTTATCAGCCGCTCAACCAGCGATGGCTGAAAACTATGTCTTACGTAGTTCTTGGGTAAGGACTCCTGTTTCGGTTGACGGAAAAGAAACAACAGACTACGAATGGTCAGACGCAAGCACATACATAATCACGTTAGGCCTCAACGGTGGAATGAGCCCACCATACCTAAGGACCAAGATCTGGGTAAAGAACGACCAAGAAAACCTATACATCCTAATGAAAACAGCGTACCTAGACAAGATAACGGGAGACAAAGAGGATCAGGCGTTCCTGTACTACCTCTGGCCAACCATAGCAGGCACAGACTGGGACCAGAGCGACGCCGCCTGGCTCTACCAGCTTGGGTCACCAATAGACCTCACAAACTACGACGGCAACACGTGGCAGCAGGACATATACGCCGCGCCTCCCGGCGAGAACAACGTCCAGGGAAGAGGCTACCACGACACCACGTTCTACTGGTTCGAGATGGTGAGGCAGCTCGACAGCGGAGACCAGTGGGACTGGAGCATAGAGCCCGGCGACACCGTCGGCGCCGGGAACATGGAGCAGACCAGCGACCTCCTATACATAGGCCTCTTAGACGACTCCGAGGGACGCAGCATAGAGACGAGGATAACCCTGGTGCTGGCGAAACAGCCGGACAACAACCACCCAGTAGGCGGAACCTTGGAGGAACCCGACAAAACGCCCCTGCTAGCCGTAGCCATCGGCTTCACACTCGTCGTCGTTGCATACACCTACACGTTGACCAGGCCCAGAAAATAGGTGCAAGGCCTTTGCCCCGGTCCCAGGGTTAAATATTTAATAGAGGTGTGTATTCATGCATGTTGCAGGGGCCCGTGGCCTAGCACGGTTAAGGCGTCTGACTGATAATCAGAAGATCATGAGTTCAAATCTCATCGGGCCCACCACTTTACTTAAAACGGCAATCTTTGAACGGATGACTAATTATACGCTTCTTAGAAGACATTTTCTTCGGTCTCCATTGCATGTTTGTGTAAACTTTTATTTCTTTTAATAATAAAATATTCCAAAGAGGTAATCTACTCACACCCCTCCACGAACCTCACAAAAAGTATATATTGTATATACGCGATCGTATTTTATCAAGCCTGAACAGGTGAGACAAGAATGGACATCGAAATACTGAAGAAATACCTAGAAGACGAGGACTTCGTCAAAATACTGAACCACTGCCGGGAGCCCAAGACCTATAAAGAGATGAAGGCAGCCAAGGTTAAGGAGGGGAAGCTCTTCCAAGTGCTCAAGGAGCTGAAGGTCGCTGAGGCTCTCCTCTTCGCGGACGGCAAGTACTACTCATCGCCCGAAGCTTTGAAACTCATCTAGGCTACCGATCTTTTTATCATCTTCCTTTTTATCCATGGATTGAGGTATAACGATGGAGCGTCGTCTGGCGTGACATTGTTTTCGTGGGGAGGGTAAACTCACTAAGGTTTTTATTTAATAGCGGGTGACGGTATTGGATGCCCTCCAAGCCGAGCACGGTGAACCAGTTATCCTGGGTTAGGAGCCAAGCCGACTCGTTATATGCAGACATACTTCAGCAGACCGAGGAGATCCAGGACCCACAGGCCCGGGAGGTGCTGACTAAGCTGGCACGGCTGACCCAGATGAACCAGGAGCTCCAGACGCTGGGCTTCATCAACCTTCTGACTAGGATCACCGAGAACCATGTGGCCGTCGACGACGAGCTCATGCAGATAAGCGAGTACGTCGAGGCTATAGTCAGGGTCCACCAGGAGGAGGCCAGGAGCCTCGAGAAGATCCTCTAGGACGCCGAATACTGATAAAGTAATAAATGCCGTTCCACGTTGTTTCCTTTGGGATGCGTAGAAGCTATTGGGGCTTCCATGACCGTATGCTGGCGAAAGCTAGGAAGCTGGTGCGGAACGGCAGGGTGGAGCGCCTCGACGGGGAGAGGTTCAACGTCATAGGCGACCACGGGACGTACAACGTGGTGCGGACGCCTGACGGAGGCTTCTCGTGCACATGCCCCGGGTTCCGCGACAAAGGCAAGTGCAGCCACAGCACGGCTGTGAGCATCGTGCTGGGTAAGACCCGCAGATAGAGGGGCTTCTGAGAACGTTCTCGATGCTTATTTAACTAAACGGACACAGTTCAGTCCATCAGGTGCATGATCAAGATGGGAGATGAGAAGGAAGGAGCCGAGCTTCCTACAATATCCGAGAAAGTCGAGGGGATGCAGAGCAGCCCTGGCTACTATGCGTTCTACTGGGATGAACGGGAGGGTAGGATATGGCTGGAGTTAGACAGGTTCGATGAGGAATTCCTCTACGTGAACAGCCTCACGGCGGGGGTCGGCAGCAACGACATCGGCCTAGACAGGAACCAGCTCGGCGCAAGAGCCGTGGTGAAGTTCCAGAGGGTGGGACCGAAGGTGCTGCTCACACAGGTGAACTACGGGTTCAGGGCCCTCAGCGACGATCACTACGAGGTCAAGGCGGTGGAGGAGGCTTTCGCCCAGAGCGTCCAGTGGGGCTTCAAGGTGGAGGCCGAGGAGGAGGGGCGCGTCCTCGTGGACGCCACGAACTTCCTCCTCAGGGACGCTAAACGGGTGACGACTCGACTCAAGGAGAAGGAGCAGGGCGACTACGAGCTCGACGAGTCCAGATCCGCGGTATACTTACCGCGTACGAAGAACTTCCCTAGTAACACGGAGTTCGAGGCCACCCTAACCTATGTGGGCGAGAACCCCGGCGACTGGGTGAAATCGGTCTCACCGGACCCTACGATAGTGACGGTGCGCCAGCACCACAGCCTCATAGAGCTCCCCGGAGAAGGCTATGAGCCGAGGAAGTACGATCCCCGGGCCAGCTACTTCGGCATAACGTACATAGACTACGCGTGCCCCGTGGACGAGAGCATCGAGAAGCGGTTCATCTGCAGACACCGCCTGAAAAAGAAGGACCCGGCGGCGAAAGTCAGCGAGCCGGTGGAGCCCATCGTGTACTACGTCGACAGGGCGATCCCTGAGCCTATCAGGTCCGCGGTCATCGAGGGTGCGTCGTGGTGGGACCTGACCTTCGAGGCGGCCGGCTACAGGGGCGCCTTCAGGGTGGAGCTCCTCCCGTTGGACGCCGACCCCATGGACATCAGGTACAACATGATCAACTGGGTCCACAGGAGCTCCAGAGGCTGGAGCTACGGCAGCACAGTGACGGACCCGAGGACGGGGGAGATCATCAAGGGCCATGTTAGTCTCGGCAGCCTCCGCATACGCCAGGATTTCCTTATTGCGCAGGGCCTCGTCGCGGACTACGACGAGGACCGACCGGACAGTGGCAGGATGATGGAGATGGCCCTCGCCAGGATAAGGCAGCTCAGCGTCCACGAGGTGGGCCACACCCTGGGCCTGGGCCACAACTACTGCACCCACGTAAACGACAGGGCCAGCGTCATGGACTACCCGGCGCCGCTCGCCAGGCTCGACGAGAACGGCGAGATAGATCTCAGCTGCGCGTACGAGACCGGGGTCGGCGAGTGGGACAAGGTCAGCGTAGCCTACGGCTACCAGGACTTCCCCGACGGCGTCGACGAGGAGAAGGCGTTGGATGAGACGCTCAGGGATGCATTCAAACGAGGACTGCTCTTCGCGCCGAGCCAGGACGCCGGGCCGGCCAGCGCCCACCCCCACGCCGCGTCCTGGGTGAACGGAAGAGACCCGGTGGAGGAGCTGGAGCGGATGCTGGAGGTACGAGACGTGGCGCTGAAGGGTTTCTCGGAGAGAAGGATCAAGGTCGGGGAGCCCATGGCGCGCCTGGAGGAGGTTCTGGTTCCCCTCTATCTCTCTCACAGGTATCAGGTTGAGGCTGCGGCGAGTCTGGTGGGGGGCCTGTATTATAACTACACACTGAGGGGCGACGTTCAGGATGGACCCAGGATCGTGTCGGGAGACGAGCAGCGGCGGGCCCTGAAGGCCCTCGTCAAGACCATACAGCCTAGGGTGCTCGCTATTCCCGAGAAGGTTCTGGCGCTCATACCGCCGCGTCCACAGGGCTACCCTCAGACGAGAGACCTGTTCCCGGGCTACTCGGGTTATACATTCGACCCCCTCGGAGCAGCCGAGACCGCCGCCAACGTCACGCTGGAGAGGGCTCTGCACCCCGAGAGGGCCCAGAGGCTGGTGGAGTACGACGCGAGGAGAAGAGACGCCCCCGGCCTCGCCGAGGTCATAGACGAGCTTTTCGAAGCCACATGGAAGGCTACCCACGAAGACGGATACCGCGGCGAGGTCCAGAACGTTGCGGACAA
>CAZCKR010000042.1:9017-10727 GCA_964499305.1 uncultured Candidatus Bathyarchaeia archaeon
CCCTCTGGGTGGCGCCTCGTCTCTATCTCGTCTCCCAGTATCTTGAGGCCGGGCATGTCCATGAGGACGATGTCGGCGTAGGCCCCCTCCTTGAGGACTCCTCTGCCCTCCAGGTTGTGCACCTTCGCCGCCATGGTGGACGTCTTCTGGACACCCTCCTCCAGCGTGAACAGGCTGCTGTCCCTCACGTACTTTATGTAGAACATGGGGAAAGCGCTGAAGGTGTTGATGCCGGGGAAGGTGTAGGGCGGGTTCTTCATCTCCCACTCGGTGTCGAATACGCTGGTGTCCAGCCCCACCATGCCCTTGGGGTGGGTGTAGTACTGGAGGGCCCACGTACTAGGCTCCAACTGCCCCGTGACTCCGCGGGCGTCCGGGTCCTCGGCGATGATGTCCATCCACGTGTCCCACTCGTCGGCTCCCCGCTCCTCGGCGATCTCCCTTATGCTCTTGCCTTCGACGCCGGGAACCTTGCTCTTGAGGACTCGTATGTTCTCGGCCCACCTGGGGTTCGTATTGGGGTTGTAGCCCACTCTGATGAACCACTTGCCACGGCGTACCGCGTCCTTGACCTCCTCCCTGAAGTCGTCGACCTTGAGCCATTTGGCGAAGGCCTCGCGGCTTCCCAGCTCCCTGAGCCAGGGCGCGTAGAGGCTGCAGAGGTAGGGCATCACGGCGAAGCCGCTGCGTGTCATCTGGGGAATGGCGTCCCAGGTGATGTCGAGGTCGCCGCCGCTTTCCTTCACTATCATGTATATGGTGGCTTTGAGGTTGGCCGCCTCCAGCTCGTCGGGCGCCGTCGGGTATATCTGCCAGCCCGTGCTCAGGTGGGCGTAGTGGAGCCTGACGCCGGTCTTCTTGTATACGTCGACACACTCCATGAGGGCGGTGATCTTCTCGTTGGGCACGTGGCCCGCGGCGATACCCCTGCGTCTGCCCGTCCTCCTCCAGTGGGGGCAGTAGACCCCGCCATACTCCTTGAGCACCGAGACGCTGTCGATGATCTCCTCGTGGGTGGCGAAGACGTCGGGGTCGTAGTCGAGGCCCGTGCTCATGCCTACGCAGCCGTCCTTCATGGCCTGATGGATGTGCTCCCGCATCTCGGCCTTCTCCTCCGGAGTGCTGTGACGCTTGTAGTCGAGGCCCATCACAGCGGTCCGGACGCTGCCGTGGCCGACGAGAGGCGCGTAGTTCATGCTTACGCCCGTCTCCTCGACCCTCTTGAAGTAGCCTGCCATGGAGTCCCAGTCGAGCTTCCAGCCGAAGTACTCCTCCATCCACTCGTTTACCTGCTCCAGCGGATAGTAGGGAAGCCTCGAGTAGTACTTGTATGGGTCTAGCTCCGGCAGATGGTCCGTCAGCATCCTGGGCACCCTTATATGCTCACCCAAGGGCGCGGGGCTGCCTCCGCACTGGCCGCCCACGAAGGTGGTGACCCCCTGCATCACGTAGCTCTCTGCCTTGGGGAACCACAGCAGGGTCCAGTCGGCGTGGCTGTGGGCGTCTATGAACCCGGGGGTGGCCGTGAGACCTTTGGCGTCCACCGTCTTTACGGCGTCGCCCTTCACTTTGCCTATGGCCGCGACCCTGCCGCCTTTGACTCCTATCGAGCCTTTGTAGGCTTTCTTGCCTGTGCCTTCAACGATGGTCGCGTCCTTGATCAGGACATCGTACTCGTCCAAAATAATCTCCTCGCCATGTATTGGGTTT
>CAZCKR010000042.1:10827-15314 GCA_964499305.1 uncultured Candidatus Bathyarchaeia archaeon
GGCCAGAGCCTGTAGACCTCCTTGATGGTGCCTTTGGTGTAGGGACGGGGATCGACGATGTCGGCTCCCTTCTCCATGGCCTTGATGGTGGCTGCGCCGTACTTCATCTCGCCGTGGGTGAGTGTAGGCCCGTCCTCGATGACCAGCACCCTCTTCCCTCTGAGGCTGTCCTCGTCCTCGGCGGTGATGACTATGTTGGCGGGTATTATCTTAGCGTCCGGGTTGATCTTACGCACATTTTCCTTGACTTTCTGGACGTTTGACGGGTCCGCGGTGTTCACCTTGCTCACGACCACGATGTCGGCCATCCTGACGTTGGTCTCCCCGGGGTAGTATCTGAGCTCGTGGCCCACCCTGTGGGGGTCGACGATGACTATTTGGAGGAGAGGCTCGTAGAACGGGAAGTCGTTGTTTCCTCCGTCCCATATCACCACGTCTGCCTCCTCCTCGGCCGCCTTCAGTATGTCTGCGTAGTCGACGCCGCTGTATACGACGGCCCCCATGTCGAGGTGGGGCTCGTAGTCTTCACGCTCCTCGATGGTGCAGTCATGTCGGTCGAGGTCTTCATAGGTCTCGAACCGCTGGACCCTCTGCTTGACCAGGTCCCCGTAGGGCATGGGGTGGCGTATGACCACCACCCTGTACCCGTTGTCCCGGAGGAGGGAGACGAGCCACCTGGAGGTGGGGCTCTTGCCGCTGCCTGTGCGGGAGGCGCAGACGCTGATGAGAGGCTTACTCGGCTTGATCATCGTGTCTCTTGGCCCCAGCAGAACGAAGCTGGCGCCCGCAGCCTGGACCTCGGCGGCCTTGTCGTGGAGGTACATCGCCGAGACATCGCTGTAAGAGAAGAAGACCTCGTCGACACCATGCTCCTGGATGAGTCTGGTGAGCTGGGTCTCGGGGTGTATCCTTATGCCTTCTGGGTACATGGGGCCTGACAACTCCCGTGGGTAGACCCGTTTCTCGACGCCGGCTTCTGTGTCGAGATCTGATATCTGGGCGGCGGTGAAGGCGACAACGTCGTATCCAGGGTTGTCTCTGAAATAAGTGTTGAAGTTGTGGAAATCCCTTCCCGCTGCTCCCATGATTAATGCTTTACGTGCCATTGAACGTCGTTTAAAGTTTGGGCGGGGACCCATAAAACAGTATCCTTTAGGACAAAAAACGTCGGTATTGCCTCATACGGGACACCATTTTGTGCTCTGAGAAACCGTCACCGATCCTCGTCTAAGCGGTTTTCAGGGTGGTTCGAACCTTTTTTCTAGCGGATGAAGAGTAGAAGGATACATGTCTGAGAGGTTTTTCGCGGCACAGCCCAGCCCTGAGGAGATAAGGAGGAGAATGATGGGCTACACCTCGTGGCTGGAGATCAACCTGGACAACATAGGGTTCAACCTACGTAACATAAGGGAGCGGGTGGGCGTCGAGGTGATGCCTGTGGTGAAGAACAACGCCTACGGGCACGGACTGGTCCCGATCGTCGCCTACCTGGAGACCCAGGGCGTCGCGTGGGTGATGGTAGCGAAGCTCAGGGAGGCCGAGATGATAAAGGAGGCGGGCTTCGAGACCGAGGTGCTGAACATGGACGTCCTCTTCGCCGGGGAACAGTACCGCGGCGTCGTGGAGAAGAGCATCACCCAGACAGTGTACACGCTGGAGGAGGTGGAGAGGCTCAGCAAGGCAGCCGAGGAACTGGGCAGGGAGGCCCAGGTCTTCGTCAAGGTTGACACGGGGCTTAACCGTGTGGGCGTCAGACACACCGAGGCAGCGGCATTCATCGAGGAGATCAACGGGCGCCCCGGTGTCAAGGTGAGGGGCATGTTCTCGACGTTCCAGCAGAGGCCCGAAGAGGACAGGGTCGCTCTCAGGAGGCTCCTGGCTGTCGACGAGGAGCTAAGGAGTAGGGGCGTAGAGGTGGAGTACAGGAGCATGAGCAGCAGCGACGGCGTGTTCCATAACCCGGACGGCTGGCTCGACGTGGTGCGCCCCGGCATAAGCCTCTACGGCGTCTACCCCGAGCCCAAGGACGAGGCAAGCGGCTTGAAGCTACGGCAGGCCCTCCAGCTTAAGGCCCGAGTCGAGTACGTCAAGTGGGTGGAGGAGGGCGAGTCCGTGACCTACTGGGGACGGTTCGTCGCGCCGAAACGCATGAGGATCGGTACCCTACACCTAGGGTTCTACGACGGCATCCCGCGGGAGATGGCAAACAAGGGCAAAGTGCTTGTGGACGGCCAGATAAAGCAGAGCCTAGGCTCGGTGAGCCTAAACCACTACCTAGTGGACCTCACCGGCGTGGAGGCCGAGAAGGGAACCGAGGTGACAGTGATCGCGGAGGAGGGCGAGAACAGCCTCTACAAGACCGCGGAAACCGCGGGGTGGATGACGTACAGCCTGTTAAACCACCTTAATCCTCTGATGCCCAGAGTCTACTTCAGGGACGAGGAGCCCGTGGTCCTACTTGAACCATAATCCCCTAGATGGGGACAGCGTGCTAAGTATAGATTGTCCGTTCACTTATCCTATATTCTTGAAACGGTAAGACATGCTGTAAAGGCCTGTAAAATGTAAAGGGATGGAGGGCGACATTATTTTACCCACGTTTGGTAAGGGGCTAGGTTCGCCGCCCTCCGTCGGTAAATTCAAGTTTATGGTATAAGGATTATGAAACATTAAGACGAGTATAGAGGTATACCATGGGGCGAGACGCCCTTTGGTGAACTCTACCCAAGGGAAGAACCAACCATGTGCGACATACTCATCAAGAACGGAACAGTCATCACGATGGACCCGGGCCGCCGCGTGTTGATGGACGGCGCCGTCGCCATCGAGAAGGACAAGATACTCGACGTCGGCGAGAGTCATGAGCTTGCTAAAAACTACAGCGCCGACACCGTGATCGACGCGGAGAAGATGGTGGTGATGCCGGGCCTCATGGACGGCCACAGCCACGCCGGCCACAGCCTGCTAAGGAGCCTCGGCATGCACAACGAGACCTGGTACCAGGCCTGCAACGTCATATACGCCGAAGGCTCGACGGAGGAGTTCTGGGAGGCAGACGCCCTCCTACTCAACCTGGAGCGCCTCAAGTTCGGCACCACCTGCGGCGTCACCTTCCTCGGCGGAGGCGACAGCATAATGCGCAGCGACGACCCCGTCTACGCCGCCAGACACTGCGACGCCGTCGAGAAGATCGGCGTCAGGGCGTTCCTCGCCGTAGGGCCTAGGAGGCCGCCTTTTCCCTCCAGGTACGCGTCGTGGAGAGGAGACGAGAAGACGGTGCATATGGTCGGCTTCGAGGAACAGATGGACACCTGCAGGAGGGTTATCGAGGCCAACCACGGGGGAGCCGGCGGCAGGGTGAACGTAGCCATGATGCTACCCACCCCTCACCCTGAGAGGAAGCCTATCAAGGAAGCCGAGCTGGAGGATCTAAAGTACAGGGCCTTGGCCGCCTATGGGCTCGCCGAGAAGCACGACCTCATGTTCACCATGGACGGTCACACCCGGGGAACCGTCAAGTTCTGCCACGAGGAGCTGGGCATAACCGGGCCCCGGAGCCTGTTCAGCCACAGCACCGAGCTCACCGACGAGGAGATCAGGATATGCGCCGAGACCGGCACCAAGATCGCTCACAACCCCAGCGCCGTGGCCTCCATAGTCGCAAGGTGCCCGGTGCCTGAGCTAGTAGACGCCGGCGTCACCGTCGTCATGGGAAGCGACGCTGGCGCCCCGGACAGGAGCTTCGACATGTTCAGGCACATGTTCGTGGCCATGAGGTACCACAGGCGCCACTTCAGGGACAGCAGGGTGCTGCCCCCAGGGAAGACCCTGGAGATGACCACCATAGACGGCGCCAAGGCGTTCAGGCTCGACGCCCAGATCGGGAGCCTGGAGCCCGGTAAGAAGGCGGACATGATCCTCGTGGACATGAGGAAGCCCCACCTCTACCCGCTGAACATGCCCGTGGACAGGGTCACCTACTTCGCCAACGGCGGCGACGTGGACACCGTCATCGTGGACGGCGAGATACTGATGGATGGCAGGGAGGTAAAGACCGTGGACGAGGCAGCGATACTTGAGGTGGCGCAGGTGGAGATAGAGGCCGCCGTGGGCCGCAGCGGCATGAAGACCCTCTTCGACACCACGGACAGGTACTGGGGACACAGCAGGTACTAGAATCCTTTATACCGCTACTCAACCATGACAGGGGAGGCTATCGCCATGGAGGAGACCATAGAATCCAGGACGCTGCACATGGGCAGGAACTTCAGCTTCAAGACGGACAGGGTGAGGCTCAGCAACGGTAGGGAGACGGTTAGAGACATCGTGGATCACCCCGGCGCAGTGGCCATAGTGGCGGTAGACGGGGAGGAGCTGGTGCTCGTGCGCCAGTACAGGTACGCCGCCGGGAAGGCGTTGCTGGAGATACCGGCGGGCACACTGGAGCCGGGTGAGGACCCCTACGGCTGCGCCGTCAGGGAGCTCCA
>CAZCKR010000043.1:0-1362 GCA_964499305.1 uncultured Candidatus Bathyarchaeia archaeon
CTAATAGAGTTGATCAGACTCATAGATGTCAAGAGGAACGAAAAATGAACAGCGAGTCTCTTCAACCAGTTTTGGAGGACCCTGATCTGGTTGAACCGGAAGCCGCTGCAACAGCTGCGGGAGGAATCGAGGAGGGCATATGAGTTGGATGAATCGAGAACATTAAAGGAGCGGCTTCAAGGCATCATGCCCACCAACTATTTCGTGGCGTTGCTTGCGCTGAGCATAGTGCTACATTTCGCTTACCCCATCGGAAAGGTGGTGCACCCCCCAGCCACCTACGCCGGCTACCTGTTCATAGGGTTCGGCGCGGCGATGAACCTTTGGACCGACGCCCTGTTCAGGAGGCATGACACCACGGTGAAGCCGTACCTAGACCCGTCGACGCTTATCGTGTCGGGGCCTTTCGCGTTGAGCCGCCACCCCATGTACCTCGGGATGGCGTCGGTTCTCCTCGGGGTGGCCGTGAACCATGGGACCATCTCGACCTTCCTGTTTCCCGTGGCATACGTGGCTTTGATGGAGTCTCTGTTCATCCCATACGAGGAGGAGAACTGCGTCAAGGTGTTCGGCGACGCCTACCTGGAGTACAGGCGCAGTGTCAGGCGCTGGCTGTAAAGAGCTAAACGTCTTATGCATAGTCGCAGAGTCATATGCGAGAGTGGTTTCGTTGGCTGAGCCTTTGATATACGTGAACGGGGAGTTGGTGGCCAAGAGCGGGGCAAGGATCAGCGTCTTTGACGAGGGAGTCACCCACGGCTGGGCCGTGTACGAGGGGATAAGGGTCTACGGTGGCAGAGTCGTCGAGCTGGACGCCCACATAAGGCGCCTCTACGCCTCCGCGAAGGGCGCGGGCATAAACATACCGTTGAGCCCCGGCGAGTTCAGGGACGCGGTCATCGAGACCGTCCGCGCCAACGGCTACCGGAACTGCCACCTCGCGCCCTGGGTTGGGTACGGCGAGATAGGAGGCGGGCCCAATGTAGTCATCAGGATAAGGGAGGTGGGGACCAGGATGGGTGAGCCCCTCACAGCAGTCGTGGCCAGCGTCCGCCGGGCGGCGCCTGACAGCATACCGCCCCAGATAAAGACAAACAGCCGCCTGGACCTGATGCTGGCCAAGGTGGAGGCCCAGGTGGCGGGCGCCGACTACGCCATAATGCTGGACCACGTGGGGTACGTGTCCGAGGCCAGCCTCGCCAACCTCATGATCGTCAAGGACGAAGTCGTCATCACTCCCTGCGCGACCAGCGCCCTGGAGGGGGTGACGAGGAACCTGCTGCTTTGCCTGCTCCCCATGAACGGCGTCGAGGCCTGCGAGGGAAACATCACGCTGCAGGACCTGTGGACCGCCGACGAGGC
>CAZCKR010000043.1:1462-15158 GCA_964499305.1 uncultured Candidatus Bathyarchaeia archaeon
GTCACGGCGAGGCTCTTCAAACGCTTCACCCGCCTCGAGGAGGCGTCGCTGCCCCACTACACCGTAGAGGCCTGGCACCCACAGATATTCACCATCACCAGCTTCAGGGTGCAGAGGCGGCCCGGGGACGAGGCCAAGATAGTGAGCGAGCTAGACGGGTTCATGGAGGGCAACGGGGTGGCGTCGTACAAGATCGACCCCCCTGACGACGACGTGGACTTCAGGGGATGCCACGCCTGGATAAGGAAGGGAGAGACGGACAGCCGCTGGACGCCGGGGAGGTGCCGGGTCCTGAACCAGATGAGCTCGCTGGCGGTGAAGGCATACGAGGAGGGCTTCTTCGACCCGGACAGCAGGTTCGAGTGGGCGCACATGGCCGTCAACATGCTCGGGGTGAACGAGGCAGTGAACCTGTCCCAGTCGTACTACTACGATGTGTTGACAGGCAGCTCCATGGGGCCTTACAAGACGACAAGCCTCTGAGGGCAAAGGCCGCCGCCGGGACGCCGAGAAGCGCTGAAACGGATAACCTCTAAATCGTAGTACTACGGGATATCTCTGAGGAAACATGGGCGAGAAGATCATCGGCATCCTGGGCGGCATGGGCCCCGAGGCCACGGCCGATCTGTACATGAAGATCATCAGGGCGACCCAAGTCGAGAAAGACCAGGACCACTATAGGGTCATCATCGACAGCAACGCCAAGATCCCCGACCGCACCCCAGCCATACTGGGCACCGGCCCCAGCCCCCTGCCCGTGATGCTGGAGACGGGCCGTAACCTCCAGCGAGCGGGAGCAGACTTCATCATCATGCCGTGCAACACCGCGCACTACTTCCACGACCGGCTACAGGCGGGCCTGGAGATACCTGCGCTTCACATGATCAGGCTCAGCGCCGAGGACACCAGGCGGAGGCACCCGGAGGTCACCAAGGCGGGCCTCCTGGCCTCGGACGGCACCCTCGCCAGCCGCCTCTACGAGTGCTACGGAGAGCAGGGGATAGAGATCGTCGCCCCCTCCGGGGAGTCCCAGAGGGACGTCATGGATGCCATCTACCGGGACATCAAACGGGGGGACCTGGAGACCGGGGGCAAGCTGCTCCACAGGGTGGCCCACGAGCTATTGGACGCCGGCGCCGACGCCGTCATATGCGGATGCACCGAGGTAAGCCTCGTGCTCCACGAAGGAGACCTGACGGTGCCCGTCGTCGACCCCCTCCAGGTGCTCGCCGAGAAGGCCGTCGAGCTGGCTAGAGGCTAGGCGATGGAAGAGCCCAGCCACCACCGCGGTACCCTAGACCAAAATGGAAAAATCATCGAGTTCTACTACCCGGCCGGGCTGACGTGGGGCTGCATCAGCTGTGGACGATGCTGCAGAGACACCGAGGGCTGGGAACGCAGAGTACTGCTACTCGAGAAGGACATCACCCGGCTGGAGGAGGCGGGAGAACAGGGCTTCTACGAAGAGACGGATGAGGGCAAGTTCGTCGCAGTAATGAAGAAAGAAGATGGGAGATGCGTGTTCCTCGGCGAAGACGGCTGCATGGTCTACGAGGACCGCGCGCTCCTCTGCCGCATGTACCCCTTCTACGTGGAGCGAATGGGAGACGTCTACGTCGTAGGCGTCGACACGGGGTGCCCCGGCGTCGGCGGAGGAGAGGAGCTCGCAGAGGAGTTCTTCAAGGAGCTTCTGGGGTACGCCCTGGACCAGATGGAGGGGTAGCCGTCGACTGTGCTGTATCCGTGACACGGGTTTCTTGTTCTCACATCGGATTTAGGCGGTAGTCAATACTACCCCCTGACGGGCTTTGAGCCAGACCAGCCTCGCTCAACAGATTCTGGACGAGGACGCCTCCGCAGACGAAGAGGGCACCTGGATCGTCGTCTATGACTTCAGAGACCTTAAGCCGTGCCCGAGGTTCTGGGTGAACCTGCGGAGGCTTAAGGAGCTGGCCGACTGCAGAAGCATACAGTACAGCGTGGTGGTGGCGGGGAACCGGAAAACGGCTTCCGCCGTAGCTAAACTGGCTTCGCATTACGGTGCGGATGTGGCTGTCTTCAGGGGAGAGGCCGTAGCCCCGACTTAGGCGGTAGTATTGACTACCGCCTCCCAGAGCGTAAGGGCGGTAGTATTAACTATCTCCATGATCGGGAGGGCGGTAGCTGTGATCACTCCCTGAATTAGGAGAGAAGATGTATCGACTAACTCTCCCAGAATGTGAGGCGGTAGTTAATACTACCTCCCTACCTAACACGCTTACGTGGAAGGCGGTAGTATTAACTACCCCCTGGATTGTGAGGGCGATAGATTTGACTACCTCTCTCCCTCAAATGCTCCTCTTGGAAGGCGGTAGTATTAACTACCGCCTGCCCTTCGAGTAACAGCTTTTAATCTCCCAGAGCCCTCAGCTTCAGGCATGATCACGTTCCACACCATGACGCCGGAAGACCAAGGCTTCTTCCTCGGCCTCATAGACATGGTGGGCTGGGGCCTCACCGACGCGGACTACAGGCGTATGCTCGCCTTCAGCCCCGAAGGCATGTTCAAGGCCGCGCTGGGCGGCGAGGGCGTCGGCGTCGTCGTCACCGTCGACTACGGCGAGATGGCGTGGATAGGCAACCTGGTCGTGGTCCCCGAGATGCGTGGGAGAGGCATCGGAGAGGCCCTGATGAAGAGGGCCATGGAGCATCTGGAGGGCTGTGGCGTCCGCTGCATCAGGCTGGACGGGGTCCAGAAAGCCATACCACTGTACAGGCGCCTCGGGTTCAGGGAAGAGTACTGGAGCCTCAGGTACACAGGGAAGACGTCCAGAAACCCGGGGGTCGCCGCCGAGCCGATGAGGAGAAGAGACCTAGAAGCGGTCACTATGCTCGACGAAGCCTACTTTAAGGGAAGGAGGGGCCGCCTGCTCCGGTTCGTCTACGACAGGTTCCCCGACCTCTGCTTCGCTCACTGGAGCGATGGCGAGCTCATGGGGTTCATCATGGCCAAGGACGGCTCGGACAGCGTCAAGGTGGGGCCTTGGATATGCCGCCCCGGATACGAGGAGGCGGCGGAGACGCTGCTGCGGTCGGTGATGAACATGCGTGTCGGCGAGGACATCTGGGTTGGTTGCCCTGAGGGCAACAGCTCCAGCGTGGCCATCCTGGAGCGAAACGGGTTCACGCCGCTTCCCAGCAGCCTCAGGATGTGTTACGGCGACTGCGGCGTGAGGGAGGACGTGGACGGCGTCTACGGGCTGGGCGGCCCGGACAAGGGCTAGGACGGCTTGAACCTGACCTTGTCCCCGACCCGTATCTCTGGCTCGTCAAGGCTCGGCGCCTTCACCACTATGTTCATGTGGTTGGGCATGTGGGTCTCGTCGTAGCCCGCCAGCGTGCCTAGAGGCTTGACGCCTACGGTCACCCTGTCGCCAACCACGACGAGGCCGGGCTTGGTGATCTCGAAGAACGCTGTGGCGCGGACCCTGTCGGCGGCGCCGCCCGGCGCCGCGTCCTCGTCTGTGATCATGAGCTCGTGTATCTCGTTGAGCCTGACGGCGCGGCTCTTGGTCTCTATGAGTCGGAGGCCGCGGTCCTGGAAGCTGACGTGGAGGAGGGCGACCACTTCTCCCTCCACCTGTCTCCGTTCGCCGTAGACGCCTGGGGTTATGCGTCTGAAGCCGTAGTGGGCCGTCACCTTTTTCACCTATGGCTTTACGTTTATGCCGGTCCTCTGCTCGGGCTCCTTCATGTCGGAGGCCATGTACCAGTGGACGCTCTCCCGGTCCTCCCGGGTGGTGGCGCTCACGGTGTTTCCCTCCGCGTCGAAGACGACGCAGTTCATGCCTCCGAAGGTCTTGAGGGCGTGGATGTCCTTCATGGCGCGGAACGCGGCCTCCCTGGCGGTGAGCCCGTCCTCCATGTAGTGGATTATGGTGCGGGCCGTGCTGTTCCTGATGGCGAGCTCGCCGCGGCCTGTGCAGCAGGCGGCGCCGTACCTGTTGTCGCAGTAGTTGCCTGCGCCGATGATTGGGCTGTCGCCGAGGCGGCCCGGGAACTTGAGGGCGGTGCCGCTTGTGCTGACGGCTGACGCGACGTCGCCGTTAATGTCCATGGCCATTACGTTGACTGTGCCGTGGTGGTGGTCGGCGAGCCTGTCGTACCACTCCCTCATGTTCTGGCTCCTGGCGTAGTTGACGATCCACCGCTGGCTCTCGTCGATCTCGTCGTGCTCGAAGGCGTCCCTGACGAAGGTCTCGTAGACCTGTCTGCTCGTGTCGGTGGCTAGGTCGCCCTCCTCCATCCCCATGGCTCTGGCGAAGAGCTCGGCTCCCTCGGCCACCAGCATGACGTGGGGCGCCTCCTCCAGCACCTTGCGGGCGATGCTTATGGGGTGGAGGAAGCCCTTTACGGCTCCTACTGTGCCCGCCCTGAGCGTCCGTCCGCACATGATGCTGGCGTCCATCTCCTGTACGCCGAAGAGGTTGGGTATGCCGCTGAGGCCCACCGAGGTGTCGTCGGGGTTGGACTCGACGAGCCTGGTGGCCGCCTCGACGGCGTCGAGGGCGGAGCCCCCGTCGCGCAGGGTCTCGGCGCCGGCGTAGAGGAACTGTCCAGCGTTCCTCGTCCCAATGATGAAAGGTTTAGCCATCTAAATTCACAGAGAATTGAGAGAGCCGCGGTTACTTAAACTCATGTAAGCCGCCGCCTGAGGTGGGCTCCGTTACAGCTTCGACGCCAAGCTCCGGTAGCCCCCACTGTTTTTTAACGGGTCCTGCTCTATAGAACCCGAGGGTGTACTCCGTTGCCCGCAAACCTCCCGCAGGAAGCCAAGGCGAAGTGGAACGAGGTCACCATGACCCGTAACCCGGAGGAGAGGCTGCGGCTGATGGGGGAATTCCTCTCCTTGATCCCCAAGCACAAGGGCACCGAAAAGCTCCAGATGCAGATCAAGCGCCAGATGGCGCAGCTGCGGGACGACATAGAGAAAAAGAAGAAGCAGGCGAAGAGGGGGGGCGGCCCCAGCTACTACGTCCAGAAGGCGGGGGCGGCCCAGATCGCTGTGGTGGGCCCCCCCAACGTGGGCCGGAGCAGCCTGCTGAGGGCTGTGACCAACAGCTCGGTGGAGGTGACGAGCTGGCCGTGGGGCACCACCTGGCCGACGCCTGGGATGCTTCCCTACCAGGACATCCAGTTCCAGCTGGTGGAGGTGCCTCCCATCGTGGAGGGGAGCAGCGAGGGCAAGTCGGAGGGCTTCATGAACCTTTCGTCAGCCCGTAACGCGGACAGCATAATCATCGTGGTGGACATCCAGGACGACCCGGCGGGCAACTACCTGATGGTGTCCCGGGAGCTGGAGAACGCCAGGATACTTACGGCGCCTCCCCCCGGCGATGTGGAGATAGTGAAGAGGGGCCACGGCCGGGACATCCAGTTCGTGTGGGAGGGGGAGCTGGACGGCTGCACCACGGACGAGGTCATAGCCCTCCTCAACGAGTACAAGATACGGAGCGCCCTTGTCTACGTCAGGGGCAGGGTGACCCTGGACGTGGTGGAGGACGCCCTCTTCGGCAACGCCGTGTACAGGCCGACGCTGGTGTTGGCGAACAAGGCGGACCTAGGGTATAGTCAGGGGACGGTGGATCAGCTGAGGGAGGTGGCTGCGCCCCTGCAGGTGGGCGTCTGCAGCTTCGAGAAGACGCCGGATCTCCAGAGGGTGCTGGGGGAGAAGCTGTTCGAGCTCCTGGGCATCGTCAGGGTGTACACGAAGGAGCCGGGGAAAGAGGCCGCCGTGGAGCCCATCGTCTGCAGGGATGGCGTAACCGTAGGCGAATTGGCGAAGATGATCCACAACGACTTCTACGAGCGGTTCAAGTACGCCCGGATCTGGGGACCCGCGGCCAAGTTCGACAACGAGAAGGTAGGCATCGACAGAGAGCTCAAGGACGGCACCGTGATCCAGCTCTACGTCTAGCGGGGAAAAATCATATACCGCCTCGCCCAGAAACCCTTGAGGCGCATCGTTTGAAGCGAGTTGATTTCATTTACCTCTCACAGGAGGACGTTCTGAAGCTGGAGATACCGATGGGGAAGGTAATAGAGCTGGTGGAGCTGGGGCTAGGCGAGCACGGCCACGGCCGCGTCGAGAACCCGCCGAAGCCGGGGATACACAGCAAGCCCGACGCCTTCATCCACGCCATGCCCGCCTACTACGAGGGGCTCGGCATCGGCGGCCTTAAGTGGGTGAGCGGCTACCCCAGCAACCGCGCCTTGGGGCTCCCCCAGATCGCGGGCTTGATGATCGTGAACGACATGGAGACGGGGATGCCCCTCGCCGTCATGGATTGCCGCTGGATAACCGCGATGCGAACCGCCGCCGTATCCGCCATCACCGCCAAGTACTGCGCGAAGGAGGGCACCGAGTCTCTGGGCGTAATTGGCTGCGGGGTTCAGGGTAGGATGAATCTGGTCGCCTTCAAGGAGGTCATCCCGGGCCTAGACACTGTGAGGGTCTTCGACATCAACCCCGGAGCCATGAGGAGGATGAAGGACGACTTCGAGGCCGAGCTTGGATTGGAGATAACTCCATGTGACGGCGTGGAGTCCGCGGTGGACGGCGGAGACATGATACTGACTGCGACGCAGAGGCTTAAGGAGCCCCTGGTGCGTGACGAGTGGTTCAAGCCCGGGTGCCTCGGGTTCGGCCTAGAGGCGAGCAGGGCATGGTACGGAGACGCCATACTGGGCGCCGACAAGTTCATCACGGATAGCTGGGATCAGACGGTCCACTTCTACGAGCAGGGGGCGTTCCCAGACGGGTTGCCGGAGCTATACGCGGAGCTGGGCGAGGTGGTGGCCAGGGTGAAGCCGGGAAGGGACAGTCAGGAGGAGCGTATACTGGCAATCAACATCGGGTTAGCCCTCGAAGACGTCATAGTCGCCGACCACATATACCAGATAGCGAAGGACGGCGACTACCAGAGACTCACACTGATGAAAGAAGATTTTTAGCAAGGGGGAGAGGGGGGTACCCCATCCCAGCTGAAACCAGCCCCCTTTCACCTAAAGAAGCCCCAGAACAGCCCCTCTACCATCTAAATAACTACAAAAACGTAGCCAACCACATAAAATTCTCAAGATTACAACCTACTTGTAACAAGCCTCAATTAAAAAACACACGAAAAATCTGTCACGTTATATTAAACAATCTATCCTAAACCCGCGGCATGTTTTTATCGAAAACACACACCAATAACACCGAGAAGAACTACCATGATCACCGTGGTATCGGGGCTCCCCCGCAGTGGCACCAGCATGATGATGCGAATGCTGGAGGCCGGTGGCGTCCCCGTGCTCACAGACGAGAAACGCGAAGCCGACGAAGACAACCTCCGAGGCTACTACGAGGACGAGCGAGTCAAGCAGCTCAAAGACGACGCCTCGTGGATAACCGAGGCCGACGGCAAGGTCGTCAAGGTCATCAGCTACCTACTCAGGTACCTGCCCGAGGGGCACAGCTACAAGGTCATCTTCATGGAGCGCAGGATACCGGAGGTGCTGGCCAGCCAGAAGAAGATGATGAAGCGCCGGGGCGAGCACGCCGACGAGGTCCCCGACGACGTGATGGCAGGCATATTCGAGAGACACCTCGCCGAGATAGACGAGTGGCTAGGCGAACAGCCCGACATAGAGACCATCCACGTCAGCTACAACGAGACCCTCGACGATCCCGAGGCCAGCGCCGAACGGGTGGTGGCCTTCCTCGGAGACGGCCCCGACGTCGAGAAAATGATGCAAGTAGTAGATCCCAAGCTCTACAGGCAGCGCAGGTGAGGCATCCAAAGTATTTTCCGCTCACCACGCCCCCATTTACTCGATTATAATGGCTTCACCGGCTTTAGGCGGAGGCCTGCCCGACCTGCCTCGCCTCAGGGACCATAAACGGAAGAGGTTCAGCAGCTACGACCACACCGGCGGAAACAGGGACTACATCGTCGTAGACCCGGGGGAGACGGCGACCCTGGCCGAGATGAAGGGCCCAGGCTGCGTCAAGCACGTCTGGGTCACAATACGCACAGACGAGGAGTGGTACCTCCGTAGGCTCGTGCTCCGCGTATACTGGGACGGCGAGGAGAACCCCAGCGTCGAGGCCCCCATAGGTGATTTCTTCGGCATCGGCCACGGCCTGACCCGGAACTACGTCTCCGCTCCGCTGCAGATGAGCCCCGAGGACGGCAAAGGCTTCAACAGCTGGTGGCCCATGCCCTACGGCGACGGCGCCCGGATCACTCTGGAGAACCAGGGCGAGAGACAGGTCACAGCCTTCTACTACTACGTGGACTACGAGGAGTGGGCGGAGCCGGGGGAGGGGCTCGGCAGGTTCCACGCCGCGTGGCGACGCGAGAACCCGACGGACGGCGTCAGCGATAGCGGAGTAGACAACCGCACATGGCTGTTCATGGGCGAGAACCCCGACGGCGAAGGCAACTACCTGATACTGGAGGCGGAAGGCAGGGGCCACTACGTGGGCTGCAACGTCAACGTCGTCAACCTCAGGAAGACGGACAAGTTCAACTGGTACGGCGAGGGTGACGACATGATCTACATAGACGGCGAGAAGCTGCCTAGCCTCATAGGCACCGGCACCGAGGACTACTATGGCATGTCTTGGTGTCCCACCCAAGAGTACTGCGCCCCCTACCACGGGCTCCCCATCCCAGGCGGCAAGAACTGGAGCGGCAAAGTCACCTGGTACAGGTACCACATCCAGGACCCGGTCTACTTCGAGAAGAGCATCCGCGTAACCATAGAGCACGGCCACGCCAACCACCGCAGCGACGACTACAGCAGCACCGCCTACTGGTACCAGACGGAGCCCCACAGGCCCTTCAAGATACTGCCTGTAGAGGAACGCATCCCGAGGAAGTGAAGACATGAGCTACCTCGTCGGCACCGACATAGGCACCATGGGCACCAAGACGGTGCTCGTGGACCCCGAGGGAAAGGTCCTCGCCAACAGCTTCAGGGAGTACGGCGTCCTGACCCCCGTGCAGGGGTGGGCCGAGCAGTGGCCACAGGTATGGGCGGAGGCCACCTACGCCACCATCAGGGAAGCCGTCGAGAAGTCTGGCGTCGACCCGAGAGACGTCGCAGGCGCCTGTATAAGCAGCCTCTACGGCGGCAGCGGGGTACCCGTGGACAGGAACTACACCGCCATCCGGCCCTGCCTCATCTGGGCGGACCGCCGAGCCACCGACGAGTGCAGGTGGGTAGAGGAACGGATCGGCAGAGACGCCCTCTTCGAGGCTACCGGCAACGTCATCGACCCCTACTACGGGTACACCAAGATGCTCTGGATAAGGGAGAAGGAGCCGGGGCACTGGGCCAAGATACACAGGCTCGAGACCCCCAACGCCTACATCATAAGGCAGCTCACGGGCGTCGAGAACATCGACTACAGCAGCGCGGGCAACTACGGCGGCGTCTTCGACATCCACAGCCGCGGCTGGAGCACGGAGATGATGGAGGCGCTGGGCATCCCACGGACGTTCTTCCCCGAGAAGATCCACAGCTCCGAGGAGGTGGTCGGCGAGGTCACCGCCACGGGAGCCAGGCTCACGGGACTAGCCAAAGGGACACCAGTCTGCGCCGGCGGCATAGACGCTGCCGTCAGCGCCCTCGCCGGCGGAGCCATAATGGACGGCGACCTGGCCTCCATGCTGGGGACGTCGATGTGCAACGGCTTCATCAGCCACGAGCCGAGGCTCAGCCCCAGGATGATCAACTTCCCCTACGTTGTGAACGGCCGCCAGTACCTCTACAGTTTCACGGGCGTCGCCACCGCCGGCTACTGCGTCCGCTGGTTCCGCGACACCCTAGGCGCGCAGGAGATGGAGAAGGAGCGGATGACAGGGGAGGACGCCTACGCGCAGCTGGACAGGCTGGCTGAGGGCGCCCCAATCGGCAGCGGCAGCCTCGTCTTCATGCCTCACATGATGGTGGGGGAGCGGGCCCCCTACTGGGACGAGCACATCAGGGGAGGGTTCCTCGGCCTCACCACCTACCACACACGGGCCCACATGTTCAGGGCCGTCCTGGAGGGCGTCGCCTACGCCATGAGGTACAGCATAGAGGCGGCGTGGGAGACGGGCATCGAGATCAACCGGGCCACGCTGGTGGACGGCGGAGCCAAGTCGCCGCTGTGGAGGCAGATAATCGCGGACATCACAGGCGTCGAGATGAGCTACATCCCCGACGCACAGGGGGCGCCCCTCGGAGACGCCATGCTCGCCGGCCTCGGCACCGGAGTCATACCAGACCACAACGTCATCGAGGAATGGATCGGGGAGAAAGTGGCCATGAGGCCCGACCCCGAGAGCTCCGAGAAATACCGCAGGTACTACGAACTGTACAGGCAGTGCTTGGAGGCTACCAAACCAGTCTACAGGTCCATGTAGCCTATCTTTTATAGGCAGACCCCGATTTTCTACCTGTAGCCCAACATTAGGTTTTTGTTATGAGAAAAACAGCCGCCTTCATGCTCGGCGTAGCCCTCGTCCTCGGGCTGGGGATCGCGTTCCTCCACCCCTCCCTGCAGCTCATCGGGCTCTGGCTCACCCCCCTCCTCGGGACGCAGTTCTACGTCGCCCTCAGCCTCGCTTACCTGCTCCTAGCGGACCCCCTCAGGTACCCTGCTGTGCTCTTCGTTTGGCTGGCGGTGGCGTTCATCGGCGGCCTCATCGTCAGGAGGCGCCTGGGAGGCGTCCTAACCATGCTCCTGGTGTGGCTCCTCGTCGTCCCCATGCTGGCGTTATCCGTCTTCGGGGTGGCGATGAACGTCCAGCAGATGATGGAGGACGTGGAGGGCGAAGAGGCCCTGGGGCTGGTGCCGCCCATACCCGAGGGCATGACGTTGACCCGGCTCCTGGAGACTCCCATCCTAGGCGACATCGCCATGGACGTGCTCAACATGATCGGCGAGGGAGCAGAGCAGGAGATCGGGATGGACTTCATCATGGGGTACGCGTACAGGGCGCTCGGCTGGGTGGCCTTGAAGCCCCTGATAGTGCTCGTGGGAGCCTTGATCGGGGTGGAGGCGAGCAGGATCGGTCAGAGGTTCATGCCTGAGTCGCTGTCCGGAAGCCTTCAAGCTAATCAGCAAAGCACGGTAGCTGCCCTGAAGACGTTGGTCGTCGCTTTTATCTTGCTGGGGGCGACCGCGGCCCCCGCGGAGGGCCAGTTCATAGACCTCGGTGACAGCGTCTACGTGGAGCAGCTCGTCGCTGGAACAGACGGCGAAGGACACGTCGGCCTCATCAACGTGTTCCTAGAGACGGAGGACGCCGACGTCCCCGATGACGTGGTGGCAGCCATAGTCGTGTCCCAGGATATACGGGCCGCCAGCCTGCTGAGCCTGCTGCCTCTTCCCGAGGAGCTGGACACCGAGTCGTTCCTGAACCTGGTGCCAGACACAGTTTACGCCGTGGTGTACTTGGACACGCCTCCCGAGGAGGCGATGCAGAGCTCGGCGCAGGTAAAGACCCTGCTGGAGGATAGAGTCGGCGTAGAGCTCGTCACGCTGCATGCCTTCGAGCTCCCGGAGCACCAGCTCGACGAGGCTACGCTGCCGAGCATGACTGTGGTGGTGGGCTACAGCCACGCCGACGCCGCCGAGATGGCCGAGGCGTTTCTCAACGGCGTCATGGAACACGGGGGCCTAGCCGAGGGAGTGGAGGAGGCCGTCTCCAACGGCGCCCTGGTCCCGGGGGCCCGCGAGGGCTCCGTCGACGGCTCCGTGTTCATCTCTGGGTTCATCCGTCTGGAGCCCTTCACGTTCATGCTGCCGGAGGAACCCATGCTCGACATGTTCATGGAGGACTTGGAAGTACTGTTCGAGGAGCCCCTCGGGTTCGCGGTCAGCGGCCATTACTGGGAGGAAGGCGCAGCCGCCGAGACCTTGGGGCAGAGCGTCGATCTAGCCGAGCTGCTGGGCATCGGGTCTATTCTAGGCTACAGCTTGGACTCGGACGCCAGCTTCATTGCCATGCTCAAGCCTAACCGGACCGGCGTCGAGGACGAGCTGAGTATAGCTGTGAATTTCTTCTCCAACCTTCCCCAGGTCTCGCCGCTGCTGCCCATGTACGGTTTCATGATCGAAGGCTTCGGGAACGTGACCTATATGGAGGGGACGAGCGTCCCAGCCGACGCCCTGAGGATGACACTGGATAGCCCCCTGCCGCCGGGGCTCACCGTGTCAAAGGCGGTGAACAGGAACAGGGCGGCGGTCGGCTCCCAGGTCGAGGTGACGGTCTCGGTCACCAACGGGGGGAACAGCGTGGTGCAGGACGTGGAGATAGACGACAGCCGAACGCTTCTAGGCTACGCGTACGCCTCCGACATGCGGGGCTCCGCCACCAAGATCATTGCCTCGATGGCGCCGGGGGCAACGGAGACCCTCACCTACATCGCGACGCTCAGCCGCCCAGGCGTTTTCAAGCTGAGGCGGGCCGAGGTGAGCTATGTGAGCGGGGAAGAGACCTATAACGAGGTGTCGGACCGCCCCACGGTGGAGACCGGGCCACCGGGCCTAGTCCAGGCAGGCTTCACGTTGAGGGGGGACCTGATTAGGTTGATCGACCTAGCCGCAGAAGGTAGAGGTAAGACAATGGTGACCGCCGCTACTCTTGTCGTCTGTGCCTTGGTTCTACTTAACCTTGCGTTGACCGTCAGAAGGTGGAGGCGCGGCGAGGCTCCGCTAGTACCCGTATAGCTCGACGAGCCTTAGCGTATGCCGGAGCCCCTCCCTGATGAGGATGCAGCCCACCGCAAGCAGGGCGAGGAGGTCGGCCATGTAGAGGGCTCCTCCCCCGGTCCCCGTGATGAAGAGGTAGAGGTACTCGGAGGATATGACGACGCATATGAAGCCGAGCAGTATCTTCACCTGGTTGTAGAGGAGCATCGCCTCGTCCTTGTCGTTTAAGGCCTTGAAGTAAGTTCCCATGTGTCCCGTGAACCGATGGGACCTGCAGCCATTTATTCGCGGTGTGACAAAACCCGTTTTACTAAGGTAATCGAGTGAAGGCTTTCAAAGATGGGTTAGAGGGGGCTCACATTATGATCCTGCCGTCGACGATGCGGGCGCCGTCGGGGTAGGCGAGGATCGGGTTCATGTCCAGCTCCTTGACCTCGGGGCACTCCATGAGCATCTTGCTGGTCTTGACCAGTATGTCGGCGAGGGTCTCCTGGTCGCTCGGAGGCATCCCCCGCGCACCCTCAAGGATCTTGTAGGCCTTGATCTCCTTGATCATCTCGCGGGCGTCAACCACGTCGATGGGGGCGACGCGGAAGCTCACGTCCTTGAGTATCTCTACGAAGATGCCGCCCAGCCCGAACATGAGTGTGGGCCCGAAGGTGGGGTCGGTGGTGCTTCCGACGATGATCTCGGTGCCGTTGGGCGCCATCTCCTGGACGAGCACGCCGGTGATCTCGGCGTCCGCCTTGTACTTCTTGGCGTTGTCAATTATCTTGTTGAAGCCTTCTCTGATGCCTTTCTCGTCCTCGACTCCCACGATGACGCCGCCCGCGTCGCTCTTATGCAGGATCTGGGGGCTCACGATCTTGAGGACTATGGGGAACCCTATCTTCTTGGCGGCCTCGACCGCTTCGTCCTCAGTCTTGGCTACATGGATCTTGGTGACCGGCATACCGTAGAGAC
>CAZCKR010000044.1:0-15109 GCA_964499305.1 uncultured Candidatus Bathyarchaeia archaeon
TGAAACAAAGTGGATAACCTTATGCGCTCCAACCCCACAGAACACATGAAAAGCAATGGCCAAGATGGTGGGGCTCGTCGGCAAAGCCAACGTGGGCAAGAGCACGTTCTTCGGCGCCGCCACCCTCAAACCCGTGGAGATCGCAGGCTTCCCCTTCACAACAGTCAAGGCGGACAGGGGCGTCGGCTACATCCGGGCCCCCTGCGTCTGCCGCGAACTCGGCGTACAGGACAACCCCGTCAACAGCGCCTGCGTGGACGGCATACGCCTCATCCCCGTCGACCTCATCGACACCCCCGGCCTCATCCCCGGCGCCCACCAGGGCAGGGGCCTCGGCAACCAGTTCCTCGACGAGGTGCGCCGCGCTGATGCGCTTATCGTCGTGGCGGACGTCAGCGGCGCCACCGACCTCAACGGCCAGCCCGTCGAACCCATGACCAACGACCCCATAGACGACGTAAAGATGTTCGAGGAGGAGTTCGACCTCTGGCTACGCGCCCTCATAAGGAAGGACTGGGACAAGGTCAGCCGAACCGCCCAGAGCAAGAAGGAGCACATAAGCAGACACCTGGACGAACGGCTCACCGGCCTCGGGATCAGCCGCAGCCAGATTGCCCAGGCCGTGCAGGAGACGGGGCTCGACGGCTTCAACAGCGTAGGCTGGACTGACGACGAGTTCAACCGCTTCACCACCCGGCTACGCAAGGTGAGCAAGCCCCTCATAGTCGCCGCCAACAAGGCAGACAGGGACGGCGCCGAAAAAAACATCGAGCGCATGAAAGAGGCGGGGTACAGGGTCGTCCCCATCTGCGCCGAGGCAGAGTTGGCCCTCAGACGAGCCGCCGAGGCTGGACTCGTCCAGTACACCCCAGGCGACCCCGAGTTCAACGTCGCGTCCCCCGAGAAGCTGACAGACGGACAGCGCAGAGCCCTCGAAACGATAAAGGAGAAGGCGTTCGATAAGTGGGGAGGCACCGGCCTCCAGGACGCCATCAACCAGGCTTTCTTCGGCCTCCTCGACATGATAACCGTCTACCCCGTCGAGGACGCCGAGAAGCTCACCAACCACAGGGGCCAGGTGCTCCCCGACTGCTTCCTCGTCACGAGGGGAACCACCGCCAAACAGTTCGCGGCGGAGATACACACCGACCTCGCCGAGGGCTTCATCTACGCCGTCGACGCCCGCACCAAGAGACGCCTCGGCGACACCTATATCCTAGAGAACAACGATGTGATACAGATAGTGTCGGCCAAGGGCCGAAGATAGGTGAGAAAAATGGTCAAGGTACTGGTATCCGACCCAATCGACGAAGAGGGAGTCAAGATGCTCAGGGAAGCCGGCCTCACGGTGGACCTGAGAACCGACATCACAGCCGAGGAGCTCAAGAAGGTCATCGGGGGCTACGACGCCATAGTCGTGAGGAGCCGCACAAAGCTCACAGAGGAAGTGCTGAAGAAGGCCACAAGCCTCAAAGCCATAGCACGCGCCGGCGTCGGCCTCGACAACATCGACACCCGGTACGCCAAGGAGAAGGGGGTAGAGGTGTTCAACAGCCCCGAGGCGCCTTGCAACGCCGTCGCCGAGCTGGTCGTCGGCCTCATGCTAACCATGGCGAGACACATCAGCGTCGCCGACTCCATGATGAAGCAGGGCAGGTGGGAGAAGAACCGGCTCACCGGCATCGAGCTCAGCGGCAGAACCCTAGGCGTCATCGGGTTCGGCCGCATCGGCTACATGGTAGGAAAGAAAGCCAGAGCCCTCGGCATGGAGGTCCTTGCCTACGACGTCCTCATGGACAAGCTCCGCCGCTTCGTGGAGGAGATCGGCGCCAACGACGTGGACCTGGAGACGCTGCTCGCGGAGAGCGACTTCATCACGGTCCACGTGCCCCTGCTGCCCCAGACCAAGCACATGATCAGCACCAAACAGTTCGAGAAGATGAAGACGGGGGTCTACGTCGTCAACGCGGCTAGGGGAGGGATAATCGACGAGGCAGCCCTCAAGGAGGCCCTCGACGATGGGAAGGTCGCGGGGGCGGCGCTCGACGTGTTCGAGCAGGAGCCCAGCCCTGACCCGGACCTCGTGAGGCGCAGAAACGTAGTCTGCGCGCCCCACATCGGCGCAGGCAGCGTCGAGGCCCAGCTGGGCAACAGCACCATAGTGGCGGAGAAGCTCATCAGGTTCTTCGGCTGAGCCCCCCCTCATCAGATGATTCATAAACCACGTAGCCTCAGCTAAAGATAATCTATGATTACTATACTCGGCGCAGGGCTCTCGGGGCTCAGCGCGGCCTACCACCTGGGCGGCGGCTACACGGTTCTGGAGAAGGAGGCGGAGCCAGGCGGGCTGTGCAGAAGCGTCGACATAGGCGGCTACGTCTTCGACTACGCGCCCCACATCCTGTTCACCAGGGACGGCTACGCCAGGGGCCTCATACAGGGTCTCCTCGGCGACAACAGGCTCACCCACGACCGCATGGCATACATCTACATGATGGGCACCTACGTCAAGTACCCCTTCGAGGCCAACCTCAGCCCACTGCCCAGGGAGGTGATCGACGAGTGCATCCAGGGAGTGGTCGACAGGGAGCAGATCGAGCCGAGTAACTTCATGGAGTGGATAACATCCACGTTCGGCGAAGGCATAGCCCACCACTACATGGTGCCATACAACAGGAAGATATGGAAGCACCCCCTGGAGGAGATGAACGTCGACTGGGTGGCGGGCCGCGTCCCCAGCCCCAGCGTCGAGGAGATGAGGAGGGGAGCCGAGGGACGGCAGGACAGAGACTTTGGGCCCAACGCCCAGTTCTGGTACCCCAAACGCGGGGGGATAGGCGCCCTCGCGCACAGGCTGTCCCTGGGGATGAACATCGGCTATAACTCAGAGGCCGTGGCGCTGAAGCCCGGAGGCGGCTCCGTCGCCGTCGAGTACAAGACCGGCGGCAAGGTGAAGAAGGTGAAGTCGGGCCACGTCCTCTCGTCCCTGCCCCTCCCGGAGGTCGTGAAGATGATCGACGGCGCACCCGAGGAGGTGCTGGAGGCTGCGGAGAGGCTGGTCTACAACTCCATCGTCTGCGTCATGGTGGGCGTCAAGAGGCCGCGCATCACGGACAAGCACTGGCTATATTTCCCCGAGGAGCGCCTCGTGTTCAACAGGATCAGCTTCCCTATGAACTTCAGCCCACACACCACCCCGGAGGGCCGGAGCAGCGTCCTCGCCGAGGTCACCTACAGGGACGGGATCGACGTAGACGAGACCAAGAAACGCGTCCTGGAGGGCCTCGTCGACGCGGAGCTGCTGAGGCACGACGACGTGGTAGAGGTATGCGAGGCAGCCGCCTTCAAGTACGCCTACGTCGTCTACGACCTGAACCACAGGAGAAACGTAAACATTATACAAGGCTTCTTGAAGAGTAACCGCATCATACCCATGGGGAGGTTCGGCGACTGGGAGTACCACAACATGGACAAGGCGATACTGTCAGGGAGGAAGGCGGCGGAGTCCCTGAGCCCCTGATCAGCGTCGTAGTCCCCACCTACAACGAGGAGAAGAACATAGAGAAGTGCCTCCAATCGCTCCACAGCCAGACCGTCCCCCGTGAAAGAGTCGAGATCATCGTCGTAGACGGCGACAGCGTGGACAGGACCAGGGAGATCGCCGAGAGGCTCGCCGACAAGGTCATCACCCAGACCAGCGAGGGCGTCGGCGGGGCACGGAACGACGGCTTCACCATAGCCACCGCCCCCATCGTCGCCACCACCGACGCCGACTGCCAGCCCTACCCCAGGTGGCTAGAGGCGATCCAGGGTGGCTTCGACCGCGACGACGTCGTCGCCGTCACAGGCTACCTAGACCCCATGGACTGGAGAGAAATGGTAGGCGCCGAGAAACTAGCCTACCAGACACTGTTCCGGCTCAGCAACGTACTCCTCACCCTCCTCAGCGTCCTCGGCAAGTACCACCTCTGCGGCGCCAACTCCGCGTTCAGACGAGACGCCTTCCTCGAGACCGGCGGCTACCTCCCCCTCACCTACGCCGACGACACAGAGCTCTACAAACGCATCAAACACAAAGGCAGAGTCAAGCTACTCGACGACATGGTCATCCACTACAGCGTCCGCAGGATCAAGAAGATGGGACTCCTCAACTACATCCGCCTCGTCTTCAAGATGGAGTGGGACGTATCCATAATGAACCGCAAACCCATGAAAGGCGGCTACGCCAGACAGACATACGAATAAAAAAAAATTTTCCGATCTGACCCGTAGCAGGTCATAAGAAGACTTACGGCAGCTAGTTTCTGCCGGCTATCCAGCCAACGTCTTTATCAGACTTGATCGCCGGGTGGCTCGGGTCCACCATGACTATCTCGAACCACTTGTACCGACCGTCCTGCCAGACCCAGTAACTGTTCAGCACCTCGAGGTTAGGGTACTTCCGGGCGGCCCGCTCCTCGGCGATAAGCCTCTTACTCTTCGCCGGAGTAAACTTTGTGACGCCCATACGCTTCTGCCTGCGCCCGAGAACCGGCCTAGGCTTACGCCTGCCACCCCTGCGCACACGGGCCCGGACCACGACGAAGCCCTTCTTGGCCTTGTAGCCCAGGCCCCTGGCCCTGTCAAGCCGCGTCGGCTTCTCGACCCTAACGATGGACGGCTGCCTGCGCCACAGAATGACCCTGCTCTTCATCACCTCGCCTACGTAGCTGTCGTCGGGGCGCTTCCACGCTTCCTTGAGATGCCTATACATAGATATTCTCCTCGATGGGCTATCAAAGATGAATGGTTCAGATTAATAAAGGTATAGACGGCGCCTGAAAAGGAAAGATGCGCCGGGTTCCTTAGAGACCCAGCAGCGCGTACGCGATGAAGAGGGGCGCGAACAGGGACGCGATCTGGCTGATGACAGTCACCAGCGTGTTCAGCGAAGGCCCCGCCGTGTCCTTGAAGGGGTCCCCCACGGTGTCGCCTATCACCGCCGCCTTGTGGGCGTCCGAGCCCTTGCCTCCGAAGTAACCTGACTCGACGTACTTCTTGGCGTTATCCCAGAGGCCCCCCGCGTTAGCCATCAGTATGGCTAGGAAGAAGCCGCTGAAGATGGCTCCACTCAGGTAGCCAGCGAGAGCCTTCACCCCTGCGACAAAACCCACAACGAGGGTCGCTAGGATAGAAAACACTATGAGGGGCAGCAGCTCGGTGAGGGCGCCCTTAGTCGCGATGTTGATGCACTTGCTGTACTCGGGTGTGCCCGTGCCCTCCATGAGGCCCGGGATCTCCCTGAACTGGCGGCGTATCTCCTCGATCATCCTGTACGCGTTCTTCGAGACGGCGAGGATGATCATGGCCGAGAATATTACGGGGACGCTCATGCCGATGAAGACCCCCATCATGACCAGCGGGTCCATGAGATCGAACACCACCGTGGTCCCCACGATCCTCTTCACTATCTCCTGGTAGGACGCCAGCAGGGCTAGCGCCGTGAGGCCGGCCGCACCTATAGCGAACCCCTTCGTGATGGCCTTAGTGGTGTTGCCCGCGGCGTCGATCTCGTCGGTGATGTCCACCACCTCCTCGCCGAGCTCGGACATCTCAGCGATGCCCTTAGAGTTGTCGCCAATCGGCCCATAGGCGTCGCCAGCGATGATGATGCCGGCGATGCTGAGCATCCCGACGGCCGCGATCCCGACACCGTAGACCCCGTAGATAGTGTACGCTATGGCTGACCCGATGCCTATCCCGAGGAACGCCGGGAAGCAGCTGATGAGGCCGTAGCTGAAGCCCGTCAAAATGGTGATGGCCGCGCCCGTCTGGCTCGA
Source organism: uncultured Candidatus Bathyarchaeia archaeon (assembly GCA_964499305.1). GTDB lineage: Archaea > Thermoproteota > Bathyarchaeia > TCS64 > TCS64 > RBG-16-57-9. Next base: position 5,820 of record CAZCKR010000044.1, read on the forward strand.
CTCGGCGGTCTTCTTGGCGGGCGGCCTGTTGATGGAGGTATAGTAGTCGCTTGTCATGCCGATTACGGTTCCGACTGCTAACCCGGTTATGTTGCAGTACCAGATCTTCATGTCGTAGCCGAGCATCATCGTCGCGCCGTAGGTTAGCACGGCGAAGGCGATGGTCGTGACGTAGGTACCCATGTTGAGTGCCTTACCCGGGTCACCGCCCTTTTCCACTCTGACGATGGCGACGCCCAGGATGGACGCAAGTATGCCGAGGCCCGCATAGACGAGTGGCACGTCCTCAAGGTACTGGATCGGCAAGGTTCCACCAAGGATCATCGCTGCCATGATGGCCGCCACATAGGAGTCGAAGAGGTCCGCCCCCGAGCCGGCGCAGTCGCCCACGTTGTCGCCCACGTTGTCCGCGATGACCGCGGGGTTACGGGGGTCGTCCTCCGGGATGCTGAGCTCGACCTTGCCGACGAGGTCCGCGGCGATGTCCGCGGTCTTGGTGTAGATGCCGCCTCCGGCCTTCATGAAGAGTGTGAGTGTGCTGGCGCCGATGCTCATGCCGAGGACGATCTCAGGGTCCTTCGTGAGCCAATAGATGACGCTGACGCCGAACAGGGCGAGCCCGACCACCATGAGGCCCATGACGGCTCCGCCCCTGAAGGCTATGGGGAAGGCCGCGGAGAGGCCTCCCTTCTTAGCCGCGTTCGCGGTCCTGACGTTCGCCTTTACGGCGATCTCCATCCCGATGATGCCGGCTAGGCCTGACAGGATGGTGCCGAATACAAAGGTTACTCCGATCTTGAGGCCGAGGGCCGCAGAGAGTATGACGCCCATGACCACGACGAAGACGCCTAGGTACGTGTACTCCGTCTTCAGGAACGACCTGGAGCCCTCCTGGATCCATCCGGCGATCTGCTTCATCCTGTCTGTCCCGGCGTCCTTGTCGTTCACGTACTTGAACAAGAATAGCCCGATCAGGATCGAGATTATCGATGCTGCTGGCGCGATCAGCCATGCGTCTACCATAGACATATACACTCCATTAATTGACTGGTTCCGCCAATAATCGACCTTAAATATATAAAAATGTGTGGGGTAAAAGACACGTATTTACCCTTTTCTGTGCTCTACATAGTGTCGCCGGGGGATCAGCCGCTGGGGCAGTATCAGGAACGCGGTGAGGCTTCCAGCGAAACAGTAGAAGAGCTGGAACGGCGTCAGAGGCACCACGTAGAACACCTCGTTCAGGAACGGCACGTAGAGTATAAGGAACTGTAATCCCACGCCGACCATAACCGAGACGAAGAGCATCTTGTTGGCCGTGACGCCCTCCCAGCCCAGCTGGAAGATGTGCTTTGTCTCGCTCCTGCACTGGTAAGCCAGAAGGAACTCGAAGAACACGATGCTGGTGAACGCCACAGTTCTCGCCGTCGTGGCCGCAAGCTCGAAGTCCCCGGTTGCCTGGATGGTGGTTAGGTAGGTGTAGAAGAAGGGTATGAAGTCGCTGACGAAGTCCACTAGGGCGGCGAAGATGATGAACCTCCAGAAACGCCTCAGCATGTCCTCCTTGGGGTCGCGCGGCGGGTACCTCATGATTTCAGGGTCCGCTGGGTCGATGCTCAGGGCGACCGCGGGCAACCCGTCGGTGACGAGGTTAACCCACAGCACGTGTATGGGCAGGAACGGCACAGGAAGCCCTAGAACGGCTGTGACGGTGATCTCGATGAACTCGTCGAAGTTGGCGGCTAGCATGAGCCTGATGTACTTGCTGACGTTGTCGTAGATCTCGCGGCCGCCCCTGATGGCTCGGACGATGGTGGCGAAGTTGTCGTCTTCAAGCACCATGTCGCTGGCCTCCTTGGTGACGTCGGTGCCCTTGATGCCCATGGCGACGCCGATGTCGGCCGCCTTCAACGCGGGTGCGTCGTTGACACCGTCCCCCGTCATGGCGACGATGTGGCCCAGCCTCTTCAGGCTCTGGGCGATCCTCATCTTGTGCTCTGGGCTCACACGGGCGCAGACCCTGACATCCTCGATTACGTCGTCGAGCTCTTCGTCGCTCATGGACTCGATCTCTATGCCCTCCAGCACGGAGCCGTCTGTCTGCTCGCTGAGTATCCCGATCTCCTTGGCGATGGCTACCGCGGTGATCCTGTGGTCGCCTGTGACCATGACTGATCTGATGCCAGCCTCCTGAGCCGTCTTGATGGCTAGCGGCACCTCCTCGCGGGCCGGGTCGATCATGCCCTCCATCCCCACGAAGACCAGGTCGTTCTCCACCTCCTCGACGTCGAGGTCGGTAAGGTCGTAGTCGTCGGGCAGCCACTTGTATGCGACGGCGAGCACGCGGAGGGCTTCCGCGGCCATGGCGTCCATCTCTTGACGGTTCTTCTTGAGGTCGGCCTCGGTGACGGCTCTCACGGAGTCGCCCTCTTGGAGGCCGTCGCTGCGCACCATGACTATCTCTGGGGCGCCCTTCACGTAGGCGACGAGTCTACCTTCAGGGGTCCTGTGGATCGTTGTCATTCGTTTACGCGCGGAGTCGAAGGGCAGCTCAGCCACTCGGGGGTAGCTCTCCTTGAGCGCCGCGACGTCTATCCCTGCCTTCATGGCGGCGACGAGCATGGCGCCCTCAGTGGGATCGCCGAAGCAAACCCACGCGCCGTCGTTCTGCTGCACATGGGCGTCGTTGTTGAGGGCCCCGATCCTTAGTAGCAGCTCAAGATTGCTGTCGGATGTGAAGTCGATCCTGGAGCCGTTCTCCATGAACTCGCCCTCCGGTGCGTACCCGGCGCCGCTTATGTTCACCTGGCGAACGTTGGTGTTGACTCTTGTGACCGTCATCTCGTTCTTGGTGAGGGTGCCCGTCTTGTCGCTGCAGATCACCGTGGTGCTGCCGAGGGTCTCGACGCTGGCCAGCTTCCTCACGATGGCCTTCTGCTTAGCCATCCTCGCGGTTCCTAGGGCCAACGTGATGGTGAGGACCGCGGGCAGGCCCTCCGGGATCGCCGAGACTGCGAGGCTGATGCTGGTCATGAATACCTGTTCAAGGGTCCTGTCGTGGACGAACCAGAGGACGAGGAAAACGAAGACCGTGAGTATGACGCTGATGGTGGCCAGCTGCCTGCCCATCTTCTCCATCTTCTGGCGGAGGGGCGGGTCCTCGACGTCGATGGCCTGAACCATGCCTGCGATCATGCCGAACTGGCTGTTCATCCCGGTCTCGGTGACCACGGCGACGGCTCGACCGTTGGTGACTACAGTGCCCATGAAGACCATACACTTCTGATCACCGACTCCGGCGTCTGCAGCGACTGTGTCCAGCCTCTTGGACACGGACCTCGACTCACCCGTCAGGGCGGCCTCGTCCACCTCAAGGTTAGCGGCCACGATGAGCCTGCTGTCCGCGGGGACCCTGCTACCTGCCTCAAGCAACACTATGTCCCCCGGGACCAGATCCTTGGAGTCTATGGACTCCTCCCTGCCGTCTCTAAGCACCAGGACGTGGGGGCTCACCATCGCTTTAAGGGCCTCGACGGCCTGCTCGGCCCGGTACTCCTGGACGAAGCCCAAGATGGCGTTCATGACGACGATGAATAGTATCACGTAGGCGTCGGTCATGGGCTCGCCTTCCTGTATAGCCAGGTAGGCCGAGACTGCGGCGGATATCACTAGTATGATGACGAGTATGCTGGTGAACTGCTCGATGAGAAGGTGATACCACTGCTTCTTCTTCTCCTCCTTGAGCTCGTTAGGTCCGTATATCTCCAGCCTTCTACCGGCTTCCTCATCCGTGATGCCTTCACGGCCTGTCTCGAGTGCCTTCAGAACGTCGTGTACTTCGGTCGCATGCCAGTCAGTCTTCTCCAAAGTCCACACCACGTCACTCGATAGATTCGGCTATTTCCCCAATGGGAATGTATTATGACTTAAAACTTCTCCGTTAATATTATCACGTTAAAAGGATAGAAAGCGGCGCAAAGGGCGCGACTTCTAGCCCACGAATTCGAGATATCTCTTCTGCCTGAGGACCAGAACCTTGACGCCTGCCTCCCTCAGTCTCCTTTTGAGGTCGGCGTCCGTTGTGCCGACGATCAATCTCTTTTCCACGGCGACGCGCAGGATCGAATCGTCCACGGTCTCTTCGTCCTCCGCCTCCACATCGAGCACGCTGCACCTCTCAGCTATCTTCTCCGCGAAACCTAACTCCTTGGCGAAGGATGGGCTAGCACCCTGTTTCAGAAGCTCAATTTCTCTTAGGACGCTTCTGGTCACGTAGTACTCAGGTAGCTGGTTGAGCGCACGCTCCGCCTCTTCGAAGACGTCGACCCCGAACCGTAGTGGGATCATGAGAAAGTTGGTGTCAAAAAGTATCTTCGGAGGCAAGTCAGCCACTCATGGTCCCTACCCCGATGAGCCTCCACCTTCCGCTGATGCGTCGGCTGATGGCCACCCGGTCCCCGGGCTCGGCGCAGACGGGGATACTCAGCTGGGTCTCCATCTCACTCTTCTTTACGTCTGTGACGTCTCCCATGGTCTTGGCTGTGCCGACGTTGAGGAGCAGCTTCTCTCCTTTCGCTATCTTCGCCACCTTCTCCCTCTCTCGGCTGCCGACAACGTTCTCGAAGAGCTCATAGTCTAGCCGCAGCTCTTCAAGCACGGGCGGAAGAGTGCCTGGTTTTCCTATGAGGCTTCCCACGAGCCCGTCAGACTTTGTTATCGAGGGATCAAGCATCGTGCCGACGCCGGCCAGTCCCCCCGGAATCGCCTCGTCGACTGCTGTGCCTCCGACGTGGAGGCTGGTAATCTCGGTGACGAGCTCCCTCATCCTGAGGCGGTTCTTCTGCCTCGTCGGCAGACCCGGCTTTATATCGATCTCGTCACCCATCTCGAATCTGCCTTGGGTGATGCTCCCCCCGATGACTCCGCCGACCATGTCGTCTATGGCGGTCCCGGGCTTGTTCACGTCGAAGCTCCTGATGATGTGCATCCTCGGGGGCAGGTCCGGGTCCCGCGTGGGCGTAGGAAGGTACTTCTGCATCCCCTGGATGAGGAGGTCTATGTTCACCATCTGCTGCGCGGACACCGGTATTATAGGGGCGTCCTCTGCGATGCTTCCCTTAATGAAGTTCCTGATCTCGTCATAGTTCTTCAGGGCCTTCTCCCTGCTCACTAGATCGATCTTGTTCTGCACTATGACCAGGTTCTTGAGCCCGACCGCCTCGATGGCCGCCAGATGCTCCCGGGTCTGGGGCTGAGGACACTGCTCGTCTGCCGCGATCACCAGTATGGCGCCGTCCATCACGGCGGCGCCGCTCAGCATCGTAGCCATCAGTATCTCGTGACCAGGCGCGTCAACGAAGCTTACCCTACGCTGAAGTTCAGCCTCTCCTCCGCATGTGGGACACTCCTTGGTGACACAGTAGCAGTGAGGCTCCTCGCAGTTGGGGCACTTGTAGATGGATGTGTCGGCGTACCCCAGCTTTATAGTGATGCCTCGTCTAAGCTCCTCGCTATGGCGGCTCGCCCAGGTACCGGTGAGGGCCTGAACCAGCGTCGTCTTACCGTGGTCTACGTGCCCGATGGTGCCTACGTTGATCTCAGGTTGTCTAGGTAGCTTCGCGATGTTGGATCTCCCCGTTAAGCTAGTGGATTCACTACGGAATCTCCTCTTAAATACATATCCCCGGACCCCGGCGGCTTCTGTGTGTAACCGCGACACCGATCCATTGATAAAGAGTTAATAACTCTCTAAAGGGATTTGAAATTATCAAGGTGAAAAAAGTGGCAGAGGACAAGGTAGCCGTGATGATCCCCCGGGAGCTGTACGAGAAGATCGAGGAGAAGATCGCTGGAACCAGCTTCACCAGCGTCGAGGAGTACGTCATGCTCAAGCTGGAGAACGAGTTCCCCGATGAGACTGAGTACACAGAGGAAGAGGAACAGATAATAAGAGAGCGCCTCAGGCGCCTCGGCTATATAGAGTGACATGTCATGCCGAGACCTCATGGCGGTAAACTGGTCGACAGGTTCACCCCACCATCGAAAAAAGCCGAAGCCGCTGAGGAGGCTTCCAAGCTCCCTAGGATAGAGGTTAGCCTTGAGCTACGGCTGGACCTCGAGAACATAGCCTCCGGCCTCTACAGCCCGCTCACAGGGCCCATGACGCAGAACGACTACCAGACTGTGTTGGCTAAGGGAAGACTCTCTGACGACCTGCCGTGGACCATCCCAATCCTACTGGATGTCGCGGATGAGACGGCTAAGGGTTTCAGAGAAGGTGACGCGGTGACTCTCGTCTGTGAAGAGGAGCCCTTCGCGACGCTCACAGTAGAGGAGAAGTATGGATGGGACAAGGAGACCCACTGCGAGCGGGTCTATAAGACGATTGATCCAGCGCACCCCGGCGTCGAAAAGACGAACGGCATGAACGATTTGCTGGTGGGCGGCCCGATAATGGTGTTCAACGAGTCTCCCGGCATGTACCCTCGGTACCGGCTTAAGCCGAGGGAGACCAGGTTCCTCTTCAAGGAGAAAGGGTGGCGAACCGTAGCCGGCTTCCAGACCCGGAACGCACCCCACATAGGCCACGAGTACGTGCAGAAGACCGCCTTATCCTTCGTGGACGGCCTGTTCATCAACCCGTTGATCGGTAAGAAGAAGGCGGGAGACTTCACCGACGAGGTGATCCTCGAGAGCTACGAGGCCCTCATCCAGAACTACTTCCTCAGGAACAGCGCCACACTCGTGACGCTGGAGATGGAGATGAGGTACGCCGGACCCAAGGAGGCGATCCATCACGCCATCGTCCGCAAGAACTACGGGTGCAGCCACTTCATCGTTGGCAGGGACCACGCCGGCGTCGGGGACTACTACGGCCCCTTCGAGGCCCAGGAGATCTTCGAGGACTACCCCGACCTAGGGGTGATGCCCATCTTCTTCAGGAACTTCTTCCACTGCAGGAAGTGCGGGGGGCCGCAGAACGAGAAGATCTGCCCCCACGGCGAGGAGGACCACGAGAACTACAAGGGCAGGGTCATGAGGCGGCTCCTCAGCGAGGGCGAGAGGCCGGACGAGACCCAGATGAGGCCCGAGGTCACAGACGCCATACTGAGGCACAGCAAACCCTTCGTCGAGTAGCGTCTCTGCATACCCTTATCAGGCTCCACCGCCATCTCTCTCCGATTAATAATGGCGTCAAAGATCAGGGCTGCGCACATCCTCGTGGAGAAGCACGGCCAGGCGTTAAAGATACTGGAGGAGCTGGAGAAAGGAGCCGACTTCGGCAAGCTCGCGAAACAGCACAGCACATGCCCCTCAAGTAAGAGGGGAGGGGACCTCGGATCCTTCGGTAGGGGTCAGATGGTGAAGCCCTTCGAGCATGCGGCCTTCGCCCTGAACGTGGGGGAGACAACCAAGGAGCCTGTGAAGACCCAGTTCGGGTATCACATCATCAAGAGGCTAGGGTAGGGCTTCAGGCCAAGGTTTCTCTTGTCGAGAACGGTTGTGAGAAACATCCCCAGTTTCTCTGGCAGCGTTCGCCCTATCTCTCGGTACGCCTCGCACTCCACCCAGCAGCGGGGGCATTCCAGTTCTGAGATACGCATCCGCGTCTCAGCGGCCTTCTCGGACCCCCATATCTCTGAGAAGGGCTTCTCGCGTATGTTGCCGAGGCGGCTGTTCATGATTATGCATGGGTAGACGTCGCCGTAGGGGTCGAGGAAGAAGGACTCGGTGCAGGCGTGGCACGGCGTCGTGCGGCGGCCGTCCGTCTCGATGTACTCCTGGATGCCGGCGAGGTACCTCAGCGTCGTTAAGCTTCTCAGCGCACCATGTTGGTCCAACGCGTTTTTCGCTACCGCCCTCAACGTCTTGTAGAGGACATCTTTATCGTACGTCGTACCGAAGTCATCGTTCTTGTAGTATATGTCGCTGATATTCAGAGGCCGTAGGCTGAAGTCTGCTCCGCGTTTATACGCGTCCCGCTGAACTATCGGCGCCTCCTTGAGGTTTTCAGGTGTCAACGTCATGCCGACTGACAGCATCATTTTCGGTTTTGTCTTCTTGAGATCCGAGAGCTTCTTCACGGCCTCATGCGCTAACCTGTGGCTTCCTTTGATGCCCCGCTGCCTGTCATGTGTTTCCTCTAGGCCGTCGATGGAGACACTTACCCCAAGGTTCCCTGTCCGCATCTTCGCGAGAGCCCTCTCAGTGGACTCCAGGATCAGCTCGGGGCTTAAACCGTTGGTGGGCACCCAGAAGGTGCAACCGTTTATGCATTCGTCTATCGCCTCAATGATCTCGGGGAGGTCGTCCCTCAGGAAAGGCTCGCCGCCTGTCAGCTGGATGGACTCCACTTCTCTGAACAGACCACGGTTTTCCTGGAAGAAGCCCCTGATCTCATCCAGTGTCAGCTCGTCTCCGGGCGGCGACTTCCATATGTTGCATGTAGTACATCTGCCGTCGCACCGGTAAGTCACCGCGAAGTTAGCTATCTGTTTAGGGAGAACGCTCACACCTCAAGATATGTCCAGGTTCACAATTAAGATCGTCGGCTCAGGGTAGGTTCTTAAGCAGCATATAAGGATAACTTCACCCATGAAGCTGCTTAACATAGATCACATCCACTTCTTCGCCACCGACCTCGAAGAGGCGATAAGGTTCTACGAGGACGTTGGTTTCAGGCTGGTGCAGAGGTTCGAGCACGGCGGCAGGGAGGCGGCCCAGCTAAGGTCAGAGTTCGGCATGACCGTGGACATCAACAAGACGAGAGCCGCGGACAACCCTGGTTACAGCCACTTCTCGGTACTCGTGGAGGATGTACGTGAGGCGTCCAAGGAACTGGAGGGTAAAGGGTACTGGGTCGATGGCCCGACCTACAACGAGGATACTAAAAGACACATCATCACCGTCAGGGACCCCAACGGCTTCCTGGTCCAGATGGTTCAGAAATAATGGATGAAAGGGTTAACCTCTAGCCCTCTTCAGGGCCTCCTTGGCGCCGTACGACAGTAAGGAGTCCGCGTTCGCGACTGTGTTGAACCGGAAACCCTTGCTCACCGCCCAGGCCACGTTATCCATGTTACACCATAGCCCCGCCGGCTTACCGTGGTCCTCAGAGACCTTCAGCACGTGGTCGAGGGCTCCTATGAACTTGGGGTTATCGTAGTCCGGGGGAACGCTGAAGCCGAGGTTGTTGCTTAGATCCCAGGGTCCGACGTAGCAGGCGTCCACGCTCTCCACGCCCATGATCTCGTCGAGGTTGTCCAGCGACTTCTGGGTCTCGACCTGAA
>CAZCKR010000045.1:0-6587 GCA_964499305.1 uncultured Candidatus Bathyarchaeia archaeon
TGATCGCGTCACCCAGGGCGATCATGTAGTAGGCGTGGGCGGTCTGAAGGAAAAATAATGCACCCGGAGGGAAACCTAGGTTCCTCTTTGCCTCCTGAAGAGCTGAGTCGCCGAACGCTAACTGGCTGCTAAGCCTCTTCTCCCATATGGCCTTCTCATAGGTGTTGGCCCTGATCTCGTCTATGTGAGGACCTATAAAACCTGGCTTGCTCCAGACCATCTCTGACTCAACGAAAAGATGAGGAAGCGTCCTGTATCCAGCAGCTTCTAATGGGTCAATCATCGCTGAGATGGGCACCCAGAGAACATCCACATACACTCTCCCAAGGGAGGTGAAGACAGTCATTCTTTGAGGATACTCCTCCGTCCTGTTCCATACCGAGATAATATCTATCTCAGGCACCTCCGGGCAGTCCTCATCCATCAGGGGCTTCCTCGACAGGACGCAGAGTGAACTAGGCTTCAACACGTCAACGGCTTTCTTGACGGCCTCCACCAAGCTAGCCTCAAATCCTCCGTCTACGCGACGCTGAACCTTTCCTCCATATGTTAACTTGTTTCGCCTCTACAGTATCTTTCAAACTCCGCGAGCGCTGAGTACGTTGTCGCTGTCGTGAACAAGCGATTATGGTCTTTGATGACCGCACCGATGGCCTTTCCATCTCTCACCCAGGCATGATACCTCCACGGCACCTTCATGGCCGGATAAGGGATCCTCAACAGATAATAGGAGGGCCAGCTTCCATCCTCCAGCTGATGCTTTAAAAGCCACTCGACGCCCCTCCTAACTCGATCCGAATCCATTGACCTAGACCCTAACATGAGACCCTTCAGAGCCAACGCCGTCGAGAAAGCCACCCCCTCACCAGTCGTGCCGTCATTCCAGCCCCCGTCAGCTAACTGAGTCTCAGCGATCCATTCACACGCCTTCCCTATGACCTCATCACCCCCATCAACCGCCTTCAGAGCCCACATACAATTGAAAGTCGAGTAAAGCGCATCATTCCACCAATAGGGATTCCAGAAACCCTCCTCCATCTGAGACCCCTTAATAAAATTTAATGCATCAGCAACGCCCTCAGATGTGCCCGCATCGATAAGCGCCCGAGTCGCCACACCCGTGACACACAGCTGAGACGTCTGCCAACCCTCAAACGAAACACTACCATCCAGCCCCATGTAATGTCCCACAGAGACAGGCGACGCATAAGTCCTGAAGCCCCCGTCCATATTCTGATGCTCCAAGAGAAAACGAACACCTCTCTCAACCCCCTCGCCCATTCCAAGCTTGGAGAGGAAAAGGATGCACCACGAAGTAGAGTCAGCATCCGACGGAACACCAGGCCCATAACCCCAGCCACCATCTCCTCCCTGATGATCAAGGATCCTTAGAGCCACCTCCTCCAGTAACCCAAGGCCATCAACACCCTGACACAGAGAATACCCAGTGTACCCTGAAACCCAGTAGATGCTCTCCCCAGCCAACGTAAGGAAATCTGACCAAAGCCCACCATGATTCCGACTGACTTCCATGAACCTGAAGGCTTTCTCAAGTGAAGACCCAAGCCCCTCTGGGACGTTCATTCTAGAACACCTTATCCACTTTGAATCTAATAGTAGATACGGTATTTCAGAGGCTCGTTCTCATCACCCCGTTACCTCACTCAATAGAGGCAAGGAAAGACATCCCCGTCGCCCTAGGGGTAGCTTCTTCATGCTCAGACTTTTTCGTAACAGGAGACAGAGAGATGAACATACCAGATAACATAGAAGCGGAGGGAAGATGGCCCCTAGATCACTTGTTCATCGACCAAGACGGGTTCCCCACCCAGCCGTTAAAAAGTGGTGGGGCCGGAAGGATTTGAACCCTCGGCATTTGGGTTTCTCCGCTCCAGAAACTCTTCATCCCCCGAAGGGTCAGTCAAGCCTGTTGTAATTTCTGGAGCCCAACGTCATAGCCACTAGACCACGGCCCCGCCAAAACACAGCACACTTTTTCACCATATAAATCTACCCCCAGCCACACAACCCATAAACGGGTACAGCCACGACACGATCTCCTAGTGACTCTCCTCTTCAAGAGACCGCTACTCATCAAGGTCCTCGGCGGCGAGAAGACGCAGACCAGACGGATGCGCCGCCCCAACGTTAAGGTAGGCGGCGAGTACCGGCTCAAGAAGGGGTACAGCTGGCTCCAGACCCGCATCACAGTCACCGGCCTGGACAGGCAGCGCCTGGGAGACATCACCCCCGAGGAAGTCAGGAGGGAGGGGTTCGGCAGTCTCGAAGAGTTCAGGGCCGCGTGGACCGGCATCTACGGCGGCTGGGACCCGGACCAGATCGTCTGGGTCGTGGACTTCATGCTGACCGAAACGTTTAAAGAAAAGCCGTGAGGCAAATAGTTGGGTAACCGGCCAAAGGGCGTGGGACCCACCCGAACCCATTCCGAACTCGGAAGTTAAACCACGCTCCGTTTACGGCATTAGTGATGTCTTCGGCTTCGCGAAACCGTGAAAGCTGGTGGCCCACCTTCTGAAAACCCGGACCCCGTGAAACAAGGAAGAGGTTCCCCGTTAGGGGGGAGGGGGGGGTCAACCAAAAAGCCGAAACGACGCCTCCTTACCCGAAAAGAGGCCTCATAAACACCCCTTTCAGATCCAATCATATACAAAAGTGTCATCCACCGAACATAAAAACGCACCCCCACAAAACACTGATTCATATACCAGGAAAATCAACCCTGACCCAGAATTTTTTTTCCTCTTATACCAAGTAACCTGACACAAACCCCCTCCACACCTTAAATCCGTCGAACCCACAACCATACCGATACAGATGCATAAACCCAACATAGACAGAGAAGCACTCACACAAACCCTAAAAGACATGGTAAGCATCGACTCCGTCAACCCCAGCCTCGTCAAAGACGCCGCCGGGGAGACAGAGATCGCCCACTACCTCCAGGACTGGATGAAGGCCCTCGGGCTGGAGACCAAGCGGTACGACGTGGAACCGGGCCGCCCCAACGTCGTCGGCGTCCTCAGAGGCACCGGCGGCGGCAAGACCCTCCTCCTCAACGGCCACACAGACACCGTAGGCGTCGACTACATGACCATCGACCCCTTCAACCCCGTCATCAAAGACGGCAGACTCTACGGCAGGGGAAGCTTCGACATGAAGGGCGGCCTCGCCGCCAGCATGGCCGCCGTGAAAGCCGTCGTCGACGACGGCATCCGGCTCAAGGGAGACGTGATCCTGGCCGCCGTCTGCGACGAGGAGTACGCCAGCATCGGCACAGAGCGCCTCATGAAGGAAACCACCGCCGACGCAGCCATAGTCGGCGAGTTCACGGCAGGCAACATACAGGTGGCCCACAAGGGCTTCGCGTGGATAGACGTAGAGACCCACGGAGTAGCAGCCCACGGCAGCCTCCACCGCGTCGGCGTCGACGCCGTCGCCAAGATGGGGCACGTCCTCATCGGCCTCGAGGCGCTGGGCCAGCTCCTGGAGGAGACCGAGCACCCCCTCGTCGGCCCAGGCTCGGTCCACGCCAGCATCATAGAAGGAGGCAGCGAGCTAAGCACCTACCCCGCCAACTGCAAGCTCCAGCTAGAGAGACGGCTCATCCCCGGCGAGGACAGAGACGACGTCGACGACGAGATGACCAACCTCATCAAGTCGCTGGAGGAGGGCGACCCCAAGTTCAACGCCGACTACACCGTAACCTTCTACCGGGGCCCCATGGAGACAGACCCCGACGAGGAGATATGCCGCGTACTCAAAGAGGGCTCCGAGAAGCTGCTAGGCGAAACCCCACGGTACGTCGGCGGCACAGGCTGGATGGACACCCAGATAATCTACAGCAAAGGAATACCCGCCGTCGCCCACGGACCCATAGGGTACGGCGCCCACGCCAAGGAGGAGTGGGTCGACCTACAGTCCGTCTACAACACCGCCTTGATCCACGGGTACGCCATAAAGAAGTTCTGTGGAGCAAACTAGTCGAGATCGCTCAGCCACGCAGCCCTTCTCTCAATATCTAGGAAGGCCACGGTGCATCTGCCTGACACGTAGCCGCAGACCTCGCCAGGGTTCACCACCAGCACACCATCCTCCTCGCCTATGGCCGCCCGGTGGGTGTGACCCCTCACTATGACATCGTAGCCGCCGCCGTACGCTCTGTCGACGTCCTCCTTCCTGTGGCCGTGGAACAGCGCCACCCGCAGACCGCCGGCGTCGACCTCAGCGAAGAACCCCCTGATCTCCGCGCCCACCTCGGCGTAGACCCTCCTCAACGTGTCACGCTCCGCGCAGTTGTTACCGTAGACGCCGATAAGCGGGGCATCCAGGGGCTCGAAGTGCTTCGCCGTGAACGCCGAGACGTAGTCCCCCGCGTGGAGCACGAGGCCCACCCGCTCCTCGTTCAGCCGCTTCACAGCCCTGTCTATCATGTGTATGTTATCGTGGGTGTCAGAGACGAGCCCAACGATCAACCCATGTCCGCCTCCAGCAGATCCATAAACCTCATGTAAGCATCATCCCAGCCCCCGGCCTCCCCCGGAGCGTACACCTGGAGCCCCAGGCTCTCCGAAAGCACCTCCCTAGCCTCCGAGACGCTCCCCAGCTCGCCCAGAGACACGAACTGCACCACCGCGTTGCCCAAGGCCGTCGCCTCCACCGGCCCCGCGACGATCTGGGCCCCCGTGGAATCCGCGGTCATCTGGTTCAGCACCCTGTTCAGCGAGCCGCCCCCGATGACGTGGATCACAGGCGACCTCCCGCCAGTTATCTCCTCCAGTTGACCAAGGGCATGCCGGTAGTTGAGGGCTAGGCTCTCGTACACGCACCTGATGTGCTCGCCGATAGACATGGGAGCCTCCTGCCCCGTCTCGGCGCAGTAGCGGCCTATCCGCGGAGTCATATCTCCCGGGTCATGAAACACGGGGTCGTTGGGGTCTATCAGCGACGTGAACGGCGGCGCCTTCTCCGCCGCCTCGTAGAGCTCGTCGTAGCCCACCACGGAGCCCTTCATCCGCCACTCCCTCAGGAGCTCCTGCTCGAACCAGAGCCCAGGAAGGTTCCTGAGGAGCCTGAAAGTGCCCTCTGCGCCGCCCTCGTTGGTGAAGTTATTTCTGTAGACGGCGTCGTTTATCACCGGCTCCACGACCTCCGTGCCCAACAGACTCCAAGTGCCGCTGCTGATGTACGCGAAGTCTTCACCCCTGGTCGGCACCGCGGCCACGGCGCTCCCCGTGTCGTGGCACGCAGGCGCACAGACCCTCAGCCCCAGGCTCTCGCCGAGGAACTCCCCCGGCTCCACTAATTCCGGGAAGATGTCCACAGGAATCTTCACAGCCTCGAGGATCTCCGCGTCCCACCGCATCTCCTTCGGGTTGAACATCTGAGTAGTCGTCGCGTGGGTGAACTCGGCATGCCTCTCCCCCGTGAACCAGAAGTTGAAGAGATCTGGGAGCCCCAGGTACGTGGCGGCCCTCGTCAGCAGCCGGCTCCTCGTCTTCACCAGGCTGGCCATCTGGTACAGGGTGTTAAGCTCCAGGAACTGGACCCCCGTCCTCTCGAAGATCTCCCGGCGGGGCATCCGTTTGAATGCCCACTCCATCACCCCCCTCGTCCGGGGGTCCCTGTAGTGCACGGGGTCCCCCAGGAGGTTCCCCTTTTTATCCAGGAGCCCGTAGTCGACGCCCCACGAGTCGATGCCGACGCTGGAGGCGCCGCCCCTCGCCCGCTCTACGCCCTTGACGGCCTCCTGCCAGAGCCGCTTGACGTTCCAGCACAGGAACTTGCCCCTCTTGACGGGGACGTTGGGGAACCTGTGCACCTCCTCAAGGGTGAAGCCGTCGCCGCCGTACGAGACCCCCATGACGCGGCCCTGGGAGGCCCCCAGGTCCACGGCTATGACCTTGGTCATTTCTACCCTACTTTTATGTCTCCACAGATATGGACCTTTACACCGAGTTCGTGGAACATGGCCGCCTTGGCCGCCAGCGCCCTGTCCGCGGCCCCGGCGCTCGGCGCGTAGACCACCTGCACATGGTTGGCCTTGTGCCTGGCCATGAACTGGTCCCTGGAGACGCCGTGTAGCACGGCGCTCATGATGGGCCACTGAGGCGTCGTCGCCTCCCACCTGCGCCGCGTCTCCTCGGCGGGCAGATCGACGACGGAGCCGCGGCCCAAGTCTACATGAAGTTCACCGTCCGTGACGAAGACCCGGCTCCACACAATCTCCCCGGGCTTGCTCTCGCCCTTCAGGGTGCCGCCGCCGAGGGGGAAGTACATGGGCGGCTGTCGCTCGCTGCTGGCCCCCCTGTATCCGCCCTTGAAGTGGCTGGGGGGAACCGATCCGCTGATGAGGAACACCCAGACGTACTCGTCGCCGTACCAGTCGCCCCACCTCACGTCGTGGAGCGTATTCGCGGGGTCGTACCCCATGGCAGTCCACACCCTGTTGGTGACGAGGCCGTCTAGCCCCGCACACTCGTCAACCTCGTTGAAGTGAGGCAGAGCCGCCCCAGGGTATAGCTCCTCACCGGTCTCCCCGTGGTAGACCGGCGGCCTCTCAACGTTGT
>CAZCKR010000045.1:6687-9104 GCA_964499305.1 uncultured Candidatus Bathyarchaeia archaeon
GGGTATAGCTCCTCACCGGTCTCCCCGTGGTAGACCGGCGGCCTCTCAACGTTGTTCAGCAGGCCCTCCACGAGGTCGCTGGCGGGCGCCATGTCCTTGAGGCCCTGCTGGTACTGGATACCGATGAGGGCGCAGCCGAAGCCGTGAGCCATGCGCACCGCGGCGACGTACATCTTACACTGCTCCAGTATCTGACGGTCCGTGAGCTCCGTGGCCTCGTCGGCGCCGGTGACGAAGACCATGCCCCTAGCGTCGAGCCAGCCTCTGACCCTCTGTGCCTCATCGTCGCTCACAGTCCTCATGGCGGCGACCAGCGCGGACTGGCTGAGCCTCTCCTTGTAGACCCCCAGGGGGTTTAGGAGTTCGTCCTCGATGATGGCGTTGTACATGCCCATGCAGCCCTCGTCGAATACACCCATCACCGCCTTGTCGCGCCGGAGCTGCCGCGCCAGGGCCTCACCTAGCCTGTACTCCTCTCTCGGCAGACTCCCTGGGTCCAGGTCCCTCACGTGGCTTGTGTCGTGCGTGATCCTGCCCTCCGTGAGCCACTGCCTGACGGCCCTCAGGAAGAACTCGTCGTCGAAGCCCTCGCTCCAGACTGTGCTGTACTCGACACCCATTTTCGTGAGGCTCGCGTTGAGGTTGAGCATCCCGACGAGCCCTGGCCACTGGCCGCTCCAGTTTGCCATGGTGAGGATCGGGCCCTCGTGGTCGCGGAGCCCAGCGAGGACATGATGGCTGTACTGCCAGACGGCTTCGGCGACTATTACGGGGGCGTTCCCGGGTATGTCTCTGAAGACGTCCATGCCCATTCTCTGGTTCCAGATGAACCCGTGCCGCAGCTCAGGGTCGTAGGGGTGGCCCCTGAGCACGTGGTAGCCCTCCCTCTCGAAGGCGGCCCTTATCTTGTCCTCCATCTCCTTCTGGGCGGGCCAGCACTCCTGGTTCGCGCATAGCCTCAGGTCCCCGCTGGTCACTAAGACGATCTCGTTGGAGGCAAGGGGCTCAGGCTCCTTAAGCTCGGGTAGAACGTATGAATCCATGTAATGAAAATGGGTGGCAAGGGGTGATAAAACTTAGTCTCGGCGCCCTGCGTGGTACAGGATGTCCCGGACGCTGAGGATGTCCAACGAAGTGGTGAGGCCTGGCGCGATTAACGTAGATCCCGATACCACCGCCACGACGTCCGTTTCATAGATGTAGCCCTTCTCCAGGCTGTTCTCCACGGCCCTTATGATCAGTTGATCCCTGTCGTCGGTCCACGGAAGATCCAGAGGCTCAACCCCCCAGTACAGATGCATCCTACGGCCCACCCTCGGGTCCTTCGAGACGGCCAAGATCCTTGTCTTCGGCCTATGTGTGCTCACCATGAGCGCGCTTAAGCCGCTGCGGGTAACCACTATGATGGCTGAAGCCTGGACGGCCTCGACGGCTCTCGTAGCCAAGCTGCCGATTATGTTTGGCAGTATGCTTCCTCTCTCCGATTTTTCTCGGTGGGTTATCTGCTCCTGGACGACCCAGCCGATGTTGTTCATGGCTCGCACCGCCTCGACGGGGTGCTTGCCTATCGCCGTCTCGCCGCTGAGCATGACGGCGTCGGCGCCGTCGAGGAGCGCGTTGGCTACGTCGCTCGCCTCCGCCCTCGTAGGCCTAGGGGTGTACATCATGGACTCCAGCATCTGGGTCGCCACGATCACCGGTTTCCCCAGCCTGTTACAGGCGGCTATGATCTTCTTCTGGAGCAGCGGCACGTCCCACGGCGGTATCTCTATGCCAAGGTCGCCCCTCGCCACCATCACGCCGTCGCTGGCCTCGATGATCTCCCCTATGTTACGGACAGCGTCGCCGTGCTCGATCTTGCTTATCACTGGCTGGTCGCCGCCGGCGTTGGAGATGGCTTCGTTGACTGCCTCTACGTCCGACGCGTCTCTGACGAAGCTCGCCGCGAACCAGTCGCAGTCCATCTCGACGCCGAACCTTATCCCGACGTGATCCTTCAGGGTTGGCGGCCTCATGGTCAGCGACGCCCCCGGTGCGTTTACCCCCTTCCTGCTCGAAACCTCGCCTCCTGAGGCCACAACGGCGTCGAAGCCCTTCACGTCTTCGTCTATGCCCGTGATCTCCAGGTCGATGATCCCGTCGTTTATGAACAGGTGTCCACCGACCCTTATCTCCGTGGGAAGTCTGTCGTAGCTGACGCTCATCTCCCGCCTGTCTCCGATTCTAGGCTGGGTGGTGAAATGGATCTGATCTCCTTCCTCTAGGATGTAGGTCTTATCAAGTTCGCCGAGCCTGATCTTTGGGCCCGGGAGATCGATCATGATGCTGGTGTCACCGATCTCGCGGAGCCTATCAAAGACAGGCTTCTTCTCCTCGGGTGTGCCGTGGCTCATGTTTATCCTAGCGACGTCCATCCC
>CAZCKR010000045.1:9204-14291 GCA_964499305.1 uncultured Candidatus Bathyarchaeia archaeon
GTCCTTGAACCGGATCGATAAGTTAGCCGTGGTGGTGGTCGACGCCTTCGGCGTCAGCACGTGGGAGAAGGTCAAGGATGACACACCAGTCTTCAACAAGCTGAGAGGCGTAAACGGCACCGTGATCAGGTCCGTCATGCCGAGCGTGACGCCTGTGAACTTCGCCACCATGCTCACCGGGGCGAGCCCCGAGACACACGGGATAAGAAACAGG
Source organism: uncultured Candidatus Bathyarchaeia archaeon (assembly GCA_964499305.1). Lineage (GTDB taxonomy): Archaea > Thermoproteota > Bathyarchaeia > TCS64 > TCS64 > RBG-16-57-9. The sequence continues at coordinate 9,419 of CAZCKR010000045.1, forward strand.
GAGCAGCCCCTAGGGCACGAGACCATCTTCCATGTGATGAGGGAGACCGGCATGGTCTCCGCGACGGCCGCGAGAGCAATGAGCAGCCTGGGCATACTCATCTCACCCCACGCAGATAAGCCGGGGCTGGCGGGGTCCAACCTCGACTCAGAGGTCACGGAGATCGCTTGCAGGATGATCGGCGAGGACGTGAATCTACTGTGGGTGCAGCTCCTAGACGTCGACGACGCCGGCCACTCACACGGGCCCCACAGCCTCGAGAGCAGGGAAGCAGCCGCCAAGGCTGACGCCAACTTGAGGCGAATCCTAGAGGCTGCTCGCGTCCAAGGTTACTCGGCCATAGTCCTGGCTGACCATGGGCAGCACCCGTCATCGGGCGGCCCGTATAAGGGAGTCCACGGCACCGATTTGCCGGAGGACCTTTACGTCCCCTTCCTCTGGGCAAGCAACACCGAATTAAATGAAGCTCTGGAATGAACGAAAGTTGGAGCCCAAAGCCCTCATAATACACGGCCCCATAGGGAGCGGGAAGACCCAGAGAGCCCTGGAGCTGGCTGAGAGAGCTAGGCATGGCGGCTACAGAGTCCTTGGGCTCGTGAGCATCAGAGTCACCGATGGAGGGGAGACTACCGGGTACACGGGCATGGACCTTGCCTCTGGGGCAAGGTTCCCGCTGGTCAAGCTTACCTCGCTCGCCGAAGGCGAGGGCTGGAGGAAGCTGGGGGAATGGAAGTTCTCGTTCAGTGACGCCGGCTTCGAGAGGGCCAACACCATTCTCGAGGACGCCGCGGAGGCTCTGGATGACGAAACCATGGTGGTGGCCGACGAGTACGGCCACATCGAGCTCCAGGGCATGGGCATCCATAGAGGGGTAACCAGGGTCGCGGAGGCGCTGAGGCGAGGCGGATACATGGTGGTCCTGTGTAGAACCGACAAGGTAGACGCCGTCTCTGAGATTCTTCCCGAAGAGGCTAGCGTTCTCGTGGCGGAGGCGGACAAACCAGACTTCTGGCGGAGCCTCAGAGATTGGTTTAATTAACACATAAAACAGAGTTCCCCCACAGCCTCAGCATACAGAAGGGTCCTAATTGGAGTATGACAAGATTCTATCAGACGTATTGGGCAGGGAGGACTTCCTTGTCGTCGGTAAGAACGTCGTCAGGACGGACGCGCTGGACAAGACGCTGGGTAAGGCCAGGTACACGGCCGACTACATACCGAAGGGCACCACCCTTCTCAAGGTCTACCGGAGCACCGTGCCCCACGCCCTGATAAAGAGCATGGACACAGCCGAGGCCTTGGAGGTGCCCGGCGTCGAAGCCATATACACCGGCGCCGACGTGACTGGTAACAACCAGATAGGCTACGCTCTGCCCGACCAGCCCTTTCTCAACGACGAGAAGGTCCACTTCATCGGTGACCCCGTCGCCCTGGTCTGCGCCAGAGACGAGTATGCGTTGGAGAAGGCCTTCCAGAAGATCAGCGTCGAGTACGAGGAGTTGCCGGCGATGCTTGACATAGACGCCTCTCTCTCCGAGGACGCGGTCTACATCCATGAAGGCGGGAACATAGCGCTCACCACCAGGATAAGGAAAGGAGACGCCGAGAAGGGTTTCAGCGAGGCTGATGTGGAGGTAGAGGAGACCTACTGGAGCCCCTACCAGGATCACATGTACATCGAGACGGAGGCCGCGTACGCCATCCCCGAATCTGGCAAGGTTACCGTGATATGCAACGGCCAGAGCCCGTTCCTCATCAGGGAGAAGGTGGCGCACGTCCTCGGCTGGAGCCTCAACCAGGTAAGGATAATACAGGCCCTCACGGGCGGCGCCTTCGGCGGCAAGGACGATCAGGGGCCGGTGGTGTCGGCGTACGCGGCGTTCGCCGCCACGAAGCTGGGAAAGCCTGTGGCTCATGTTTGGGACAGGCCCGAGTCCGTCTCCTACAGCAACAAGCGGTTCCCAGCCAGGATCAGGTACAGGTCGGGCGCCACCGAGGAAGGCAAGGTGACCGCGGTGGAGGTGGACATCACGCTGGAGTGCGGCGCCTACGCCAACAGGGCGCCGTTCTGGCTCTGGAGGCAGACGGCCCACGCCGCAGGGCCCTACGAGGTCGACAACTGCAGCGTGGACGGGCGAGCAGTCTACACTAACAAGGTGTACGGCGGCAGCTTCAGGGGGTTCGGCGATCTGGCCCTCCACTTCGCCGCCGAGAACCAGATGGAGCGCCTGGCGTACGAGCTGGGCATGGACCCCATCGAGTTCAGGCTTAGGAACGTGCTCAGGGTCGGCAGCAGGACCACCTGCGACCAGGTGCTTGACCACAGCGTCGGCATAGAGCAGTGCCTCAAGGCTGTGAGGGACGCCTCCGATTGGGGCAGCCACAGGGAGCCGACGTGGGAAGGCAGCAAGGTCCGGGGCTACGGCGTCGGCCTCGCGTACCACGGCATAAGCACCAGCCGCAGCACCCCCGACTGGAGCGCCGCCAGCCTCCTCCTCAACCAGGACGGCAGCGTAACCTACCGCACCGGCATCGTCGAGATAGGGCAGGGCAGCCCCTTCGGCCACGTCAAGATCGTCAGCGAGATCATTGGCGTGCCTCCCGAGGAGATACGCATCGAGCTTCCGGACACAGACAGCACCCTCAACGCCAAGCCCACCCACGGCAGCCGCGGCCTCATGATGGGAGGCACAGCAGCCGCCAAGGCCGCCCTCAAGCTCAGAGAGAACATGGTGGCGTGCGCCGCCGAGTTGTTCGAGATACCAAGTGAGAGGATCCAGCTGGCCGAAGGCAGAGCCTACGACAAGGAGGACCCCGAGACGAGTATCAGCGTCAGGGAGCTAGCCGAGGAGATGTACAACCGCGGCCACGACCCGGGCGCCTACGGCTACTTCAAGGCGCCGAAGCGGTTCTTCGACCCCGAGACGGGGCTGGGGGTGAACTACAGCGTCTACACCTTCGCCGCCACGGTGGCGGAGGTCGAGGTGGACACCGAGACAGGGGAAGCCGCCGTACTCCGTGTATGGCCAGCCATGGACTGCGGCAAAGCCATCGACCCGCTGATGGTCGAGGGCCAGATCGAGGGCGCCATAAGCCAAGGCATGGGCTTCGCCCTCATGGAGAACATGGAACTCATGGATGGGCTGGTGATCAACCCGGGCTTCAAGGACTACATCGTCCCGAGCAGCGTGGACACGCCCCAGATAGAGCCCTGCATCATAGTGGAGGAGCCCTACATGCACGGCGCCTTCGGCGCCAAGGGTGTTGGGGAGCCGGCGATAATCAGCGTCGTCCCCACCATCACGAACGCCATCCACCACGCCACGGGCCTCTGGTTCAACACCATACCGGTGCGGCCGTGGACAATGCATAAGGCGCTTAAGGAGGCGAAACCATGAGGCCGCTGCCCAAGTTCCAGTACCACGCGCCGAAGACGCTAGCGGAGGCGGTGCAGCTCATGGACACTCTTGATAACGCCAAGCCGGTGATCGGGGGAACCGACCTCGTGCCCCTCCTCAGAGAGGCCGCCTGCAGGCCATCACACCTAGTCGATCTGAACAACGTGTCGGAGCTGAACTACTTGAGGGAGGAAGATGGGTTCATCTGCATCGGCGCCACGGCGACCCACAGCCAGGTAGCCGCCAGCGAGTTGATGCGTAAGGCCCCGGCGGTCGTCGACGCTGTGTCACGTATAGGGAGCCCCCAGATAAGGAACCGTGGCAGCATAACGGGTAACCTCTGCAACGCGTCCCCGGCCGCCGACTCGGCGCCGCCCCTGCTGGTGTACGACGCCGAGGTGAAGATAGTATCCAGCGACGACACAGCCATAATCCCGCTGCCGGAGCTCTTCGCCGGCCCCAAGATAAACTGCCTCGAGCCCAACGAGCTCGTCACAGAGATAAGGTTCCCCGTTCCCCCAGAGTCGTCTTCTTCCTCCTTCAAGAGGATAGCCCGGCGGAAGGCGTTCACGCTCTCCATAGTGAGCGCCGCTGCCTACGTCGAGATGGACGGCTCCGTCTGCTCTGAGGCCAGGGTGGCCTTCGGCTCGGTGGCCGAGACCCCCATCAGGGTCCCCGAGGTGGAGGAAATCCTCGCCGGGAAAGAGATGGATAGTCAAACGATCTCCGTGGCCGCGGAGGCGGCGAAGAAGAGCGTCGCCCCCATCACCGATGTGCGAGGGACGGCGGAGTACAGGAGAGACATGTGCGGCGTGCTGCTTAAGAGGGCGCTACACACGGCTGTCGGGAGGCTGAGCTAACATGGATGTCAGCTTCGAGCTCAACGGAGAGCCTGTGACCGTCACGGTCGAGCCATATGTCAGCCTCTTGGACATGCTGAGGGACGAGATGGGCGTCAAGAGCGTCAAGAAGGGCTGCGAGCAGGGCGAGTGCGGCGCGTGCACGCTACTGATAGACGGGGCCCCGGTGACCAGCTGCCTCGTCCTGGCCCCACAGGTGGAGGGGAGGTACGTCACCACCATCGAGGGGCTTGAGAAGAACTCGTTGATGATCGATCTCAGGGAGGCGTTCATAGAGAACGGAGCCGTCCAGTGCGGCTTCTGCACACCGGGGATGCTTATGAGCGCCTACGCCCTGCTGAGGGACAACTCCCACCCCAACATGGAGGAGGTGAAGATGGGCATCGAGGGCAACATATGCAGGTGCACAGGCTTCACCAAGATCATCGAGGCCATCCTCGACGCAGCGGAGCGTATAGCCCCTGAGTGACGCCGAGATAGTCGCGAGGCTCAAGGAAGAGCTGGACGAGGGCCGCCCCGCCGTACTCTGCACCCTCGTCCACAAGGAGGGAAGCGGCCCAAGGGACCCGGGCAGCAAGATGCTGGTGACCTCCAGCGGCGAGGCTCTGGGGACCA
>CAZCKR010000046.1:0-14278 GCA_964499305.1 uncultured Candidatus Bathyarchaeia archaeon
GCATCCTGAGAACGGGCTCACCCGCCCTCTACGGCCACGTCTCACCCCAGACGGCTCAGGACGCCCTGGACTACGCCTCGACCTATCTCATCGAGTCATGGGACGGGTACCTCATCTCCCTAACCAGAAGCCTCAGGTCAACGATCGTGTTCTCCCTCGACGAGGAACTCCACAAGGTAAGAGAAATCACCCTGGTAAACCCATTTCCTAGAGAAGACGTCGAACGCTACCACGACTTCCTAGAAGAAGGATTAAGATAACATCTCCAGATCACGCGCCCAACTACAGGTCACCCAAAAGAGGACGACGCAGGAACCCTCCGACGCAAGTTCGAATCTCCCCCGGGCTACTCTCCAACCCACTATGCTTGACTGTTCAAAAACCTAGTATTATATTCACAGGCTCAGCAATCACTACAGTAACTTCGATGAATGACCACAGAAAAATCAACATAATTATTTACGCCTTTCTTGTAATCGTCATCATAGCCTGTTCGCTCTACTGGAAACCCAGAGAAGCCTCATTCGAGGAACCAGTCTACAACGGCTCTCTCTGGAGAGGCATGATACCCGTAGAGTATCTGTCCTACAGGGCGTTGGAGGGGGAATTATCGTTCGAGGAAATATCCACTCCCCGCGAGTTCATCGTGGGGATAGACCAGACAGAGACGCGTATGGTTAACTCCACAGCCTACACCATCACGGCACACGACACAGGGTCTACCTACTACCTGGTCACAAGCGAACACAGGCCGATAACCGACAAACGGTACTCGGACATTCTGAACGCCTCAACCGTGTACATTCAGGGCAACTTTTTCAACTACTTGGCCCCCGATGGACAGGTCCTGAAGATGATCGAGCACATAGAGGTCACCGTTGAGCCTATTATAGATCTCGTCGAAGCCTCCCGCGCCGTCATCATAGATGTCGTGGGAGAGCGGTACTTCAATGGTTACTTCAGCAGCCCTGTCCTGTGGAGGGATACGTGGGAACCTGGTAGAATGTACACAGTCGAGTACGTGTATCGGTGCGAGGCGGGGAGGCGGGAGCAGCCCTATCGAACCGTGTCACTCGTCTTCAACTCTGACAGAAGGCTGGTAGACCAGGCAGGCATACCCGATAAGGGCTCCCTTAAGCCCTTCAGCATAAGTAAACAGAAGGCAGTTGAGATCGCGAGAGACCACGGGTTCCCTGGTCAAGGTGAACCCAGCGTCCACACGGCGACGATTACGCATCCAAGCGAGTGGAGCAGCCTCGCGGATAACATCACGCTACAGACTTACTATGACCCACGTACCTGTGCAGAGCCAATAAACCTGACTCATTATCTATTGTACGTGGATCTGGAGACTTCCCCTAAGCACTCCAATCCAGAGGTTCACAAGTATGCCGTTGTGGATGCGAACTCTGGAGTCTTATACCTGATGTCAGAGAGCAAAATGGGTAGTGTAGAAACTTGGGGCCCCATGGACATGTTTGACCCGGAGACAGCCCTCAACCACGGGATACCAGGTTGCGTCAATGTCGAGTACAAGACCGAGCCCCCGAAGATCACCGTCGTGAGCCCAGGAAAGGAAGTGAGATACGAGGTCGTGCTGGAGTTGATACCTTATCGTGACAACTTCACCGAGACCATCATCGTCCTCGATACCGGAAGGGGCGGAAGTGGCGGCATCGGCGGCGTCATGTTTAGGGACCATGTACACTACGAGAACCTTACCTGTTTTTTTCTGAGGAAGGACCACCCTGTGAAGGTGAACATGGTCTACAGCGTACCCGAAGAGAGAGATTACGGGTTCTCGGTTCAAAGCGAGGAACTGTTGGGTCAAGGGGTGAACGCGGTTATTCCGATAAAGACTGGGCGTGGCGGAAGCTATTACCGGAACTCTTTGAGGGACCTCAGGGTCGATGCTCTCCTGGGCATGTCCCAGGTGGTCGACAGGATGCCCTGGGAGGATAAAGACCCGGGTGTCTCATTCAACAAGTACTGGGGTGTGGCGTCGAAGCTAGACTCGGTTATGCGCACCGGGAAGATGCCTAGCCTGAACGAGATATTCGTGATGCATTACCCTGACTGGAGAAACGGTACCGCCTACGTCGCCCTCACAGACGTGAGCGAGGAGGCCACCGAGCCGATACTGGGCCTCTTCAGCGAGGGTTTAAGGGAGAACATCCGCTTCATACACGCCCCGGCTCCGCTACCCATACTCAGGGAGTGGATAAGGTATCTTGAGAGCATGGGTGAAGAGCTCGCCGACAGCGGCGTGAAGTGGACTTCTGTGTCGATTTACTTCGATGGCAGGATACTGGTCGGGCTCGAGGAGATCAACACGGACACCGTGGAGGCCTTCAACAAGGTGTTATGGAGGGTTCCTCCGGGGATATTCGTCTTGCACGAGGCAGGACCCCTTATCGATCTCACGGTTGAGCCCATGGTCACGTCCGTTGAGGGTATGCTGAGCCTGAAGGACGACCCTGATCATGACTGGGAGAGCGAACCTGTCGGGCCTAAGATAAAATCTCTCGACGTGATGGACCCAGAAAACGGGTTGTCTATAGAGACCTACATCCTGGCTGACCCTGAGGGCAGATACTTCAGGCTGCATCCCTTCAAGGAAAGCGTCGTTGAGCCTGCGCGCGTACGCGGCAACATATGGGACTATCATGCCCCCAAGCCCGTCGAGGTGACAGGGGTTCTCATCTCACACACCGGCCTCAACAATCAGACAGTCAAGGTTCTGTGTGTGCATGACGTGGAGTACTCGGACATGGGTGAATGGGTCACCGGCGTTCTAAGCCTTAAAGAACAAGAGACTGGGGTGTTCACATTCTACAACAGGACGTTCGGCGGAGATTTCACGTTCCTCACATTGAAGACGGGTGAGGAGGAGATCGTCCTCGCCTCCCATGAGGGCTACGTCTACGACGTCCCCATATGCGGCACGGGTCAGCCCATCGCCCAGTGCAGCCTCAACCAAACGGCCACGGTGAGGGGTCTGAGGACCTCGGTGATAGACTCACAAGGCACAGCGATCCCGGTTTTCATGGTCTTCGAGGTAGGGAAGTGATGCCCACATGAAGGGCAAAATGTACCTGATCATTATCGCAACGACGGCTTTAGCGTGTGCGGTCATCATCGGTCTCGCCTATTACGTCGTTGAGAGGCCGTTGACGGTAACCCATGAAATCTCCGCAGGCGGGCCGGACCCGGTCCATGAACTCGACCCGGTGAGCACGGGGAGAGTGGTGGGTCACGGCGTCGACACACTGCCCCAAACAGTAGAATTGGGCCGAGTAGGCAGCCTCACGATACACAGTCACAGACTATACAAGACCTTGTGGCCTGAAGAAACCATCGTGTATGGATATAACTCAACTGGACCGGTCGACTTCATGGTCGTCCTCGGTGACGAGCCGGTCTGGGGTGACGATCATCTGAATCCTAGGGAAACGGAGGTGCTGGTGAACGTCACCTCATCCACAGCGTATTTCGATTATTACAGGGCTTGGGAAAAAGAGGTGATTACCTTCTACCTTGAAGCCGACCAAGAGACCCTCTCCTCTGTCACTTTGAAGGGAAAGAGGGTATCACCGTTTAAGCTTGGAGGCGGAGGCGTGCACAGCCCTGAGGTCGATGAGGCTACACGGGTTGGGCAGGCCTTTCTCATCCTCCATGACGTAGACGTAGGAAAAGTATTAGAATCGTTGACGGAGTCAAACACTCCCAACTATTACTGGCGCAAGAAGCTTGGGATGAGGTTTCCTTTGATGCCTCCTCCCCGTGAGTTTTACGTGATAAGGTATGAGCAGGCAAGGAGGCCGGGGCACTATTACGAGGTCTGGGTTGACGTAGACTCGATGCAGGTGGTCGGGGGAGGTGAATGCAGGTAGCCTCGTTGACGTGCTTACACATGATCGAACATGATTTTGATCAATATTCGGGGAACTGGATCAGCTTCATTCCTTCAATGTCTTTAATCGATTTTTTTGCAGTACCGCCTAGAGATATTACTTTCTTAATTACCCAGGAATAGCCGTTGTCATCAGACTCTAAATAGGCTTTAACTCGTATCGTTCGACTCATGGAATATCCTATGAATTACATTTATATGAATGTGTTGGACAATATGCGTGTGCATGCTCCAGCGATAAATGTAAAGTACATCGTCCAACACTCAAAAGATGATGTTAAATGAAGTTAAGCACCTTACCCCGGGTAAGACTGGCTAATCTCCCGACGCCTCTGCAGGAGCTACACAACCTCTCGGCGGCCCTCAAGGGTCCATGCATACTCGTGAAGCGCGACGACATGACGGGCCTGGCTTTCGGAGGCAACAAGACCAGGAAGCTGGAGTACCTCATGGCGGACGCCATAAGCCAGGACGCGGACTACATCGTGACCGGCGCAGGGTTCCACTCGAACTGGTGTACACAGGCGGCCGCGGCCGCCCGTAAGCTAGGGATGAAAGTCGTCTTGGTCAAGTCTGGGCCCGTAGACGGGTACGAGCCCGAGGACATCGACGGCAACAACCTCCTACACCACCTGATGGGCGCCGAGATAAAGGTGGCGAGGCCCGAGAACACGCAGAAGGTCATCGAGGAGACCCTGGAGGAGCTGAAGGCAGCGGGGCACAGACCCTACCTTTTGCGCGCCACCGGGTCCACCCCTCCCGGCGTCATGGGTTACGTCAACACCATCCTCGAGATTACGTCTCAGGCGGTGGAGATGGGCATCGACATCGACTACCTCGTGCACGCCTCAGGCTCCGGCGGCACACAGGCCGGCCTCGTGCTGGGCTCGAAGATGTTCAGCACCGGCATGAAGATCATAGGCGTCACCACCGGGGGCAGGCCGAAGGAGAGCCAGATCGAGAACGTGTCCAACCTCGTCAAGGAGGCCGCCGAGCTGCTTGAGCTGAGCATCGACCTCGCGGCGGGCGACGTCGTCGTGTATGACGAGTACGCCGGCGGGGGCTACGGCTACGTGTCGGATGGGAAGATGGAGGCAGTGAAGATGACGGCGGAGACGGAGGGGCTGATGCTGGACCCCGTCTACACCGCCCCCTCCATGGCGTGCCTGATCGACTTGTGCAGGAAGAAGTTCTTCAAGCCTGAAGACGTCGTCGTCTACCTCCACACGGGGGGACCCGCGGCGCTGTTCCCGTACAAGAAGCCGTTGAAGGCGTATCTCAAGGGAGAGAAGAGGCCCTGGGTTATTCCTCCCTGGAGCCCAGCTTCCGGGTAAAGACTACCCCTTTTTTTCTTATGTGGAGACATGTCTGCTACATTAGAGGGATGAGGCTCGGGTTCTTTCATCAGGCATTGAGTTATCTAGTTTTTCTACGACATCCATGATTTTGTTGTAGTTTTCTATGTCGCATCTCCAGCCTGAAGAGATCATCTCTCTTATAGCTTGTCTAGATCTTTCTTTGGTGATCAATCCCTGCTTGATGGACCGCATCAGAATGTACGGTGTCCCTGCATACGATACTCCGTATATCTTCGCGGTTTTTCTCGCCGATTCATCGTCTAAGATTGCTGTCCCTTCAAGCTCTCTGGCTACGGCTATGACTTCGGCGTCGGCGGCGTGTAACCCTCTTGTTTCCAGTAGGTGCTTTAAAAAAGTCTCCGAGGACTTCTTGGGGTAAACGTTTAAATCTTGGGGGAAAACTCCATTTTTTGGGTGATGTGGATGGAATCTGGGGTGGAGGAGAGGAAGGTTGACTCTCAGGGGAGGCTGATACTGCCCCCCGACTGGCGCAGGGAGGAGATGGCGGGGGAGAGAGAGGTCTACGTGATCAAGAGGAAGGGATACCTGAAGATCCTGCCCAAGCGCAGGGCCGAGTTGGAGGAGCTCTTCGACAGGGTGGACCTGGGGGTCGAGGCCATCGGAGACTGGGGGGAGTTCGAGAGGCGTTTCCACGGTGGCGGTGATGAGGTTCCTAGACGCTAACGTATTCGTCTACGCGTATTACAGGCCCCGCCGGGAGCTCGGCGCGGCGGAGAGGAAGATGAAGGAGGAGGCGAAGGCGATACTGAAGGGGATCGACGAGGGGGAGGACAGGGTCATCACGACAGTCGTCCACCTGTCGGAGATGTCGAACATCTTGAAGCACGGGATGGCTCCGGGAGACTTGGCGGCCTTCGTCCAGGGCCTCCTCATGGCGGATAACTTCGTCGTCGAAGGGGTCGGCAGGGACCTGTATCTCTCCGCCGCCGATCTGGGCGGGGAGCTGGAGCTGGACCCAAACGACGCGTTGGCCGTGGAGGTCATGAGGCTGAACGGGGTGGAGGAGATATACACCTTCGACCACGACTTCGACGGCGTCCAGGGGATAAGGAGGCTGCCTGCATCCGGCTGAGGACCTGTAGCAACCGCAGCTACCGATACACCCGGCACATCATGCCCTAGGATGGTAGGGGCGTGACGCATAACAGCGCTGCCCAAAAAACTATCAGAGCAGCGGGGAGGCATGGAACCGCAAAGGCGGAAGAAGAAAAAAGCCTTCGGTCTCAAGGGTTGGGTATCCTGCGAGGTTTATTCTTACCTGAAAAGTGGTGGCTACGTAAAAAATGATAGGTTCCTTCTTACTCGTTACACATTCATATACGGAGAAAAAAAATGGTTTTTTCGTTTTATGGGACAGAAGATGGAGGCCGAGAAGATGACGGCCAGTACGGAGTGGCTGATGTTAGATCGGTCTACACCGCCTCATCCGTGGCTTACCTGATCGACTTGTTTAGAAAGAGGTTTTTCAAGCCTGAAGACGCTGTGGTCTACCTTTGCACTGGGGACCCGCGACGCAGTTCCCATACAAGAAGCCGTTGAAGGCGAATCTTGGAAGGAAAGGAGAGGCCCCAGTTCGTTCCTCCTTGGAGCCCGTCCTCAGGGTAACAACTCCAACCTTTTTTCTTGTGTGTTGCTTTGCTCACAGCTATCTATTCACATGTTGTTTATTTGAAGAATGTTGTCATGGGTCAATAAATGATGCCCGCGCCGTCAACGCTTACGAGTATTTTCGCCAATCGCTTAGACTTTGAACGAGACGTGTTCTGGTGTGGGACTTTTTTTAAAAGAACAAGTGTTCTATGAATAACCCGTTCCAGTACTCTGGTTTGAGTCCTCACCGTCTTCTTCGAAGAGCCCTACCGCGAGCTCCTGTTCGTCTTCGCTTTTCTCAAAGAATGCGAACACGAGGAGGGTTACCCGGGTCAGCGGGAGAAGGACGGATGGAGGTCATCTAAAAGTTTTAACCGAGGAGCTGAAGACAGGGAGAACAGAGTAAATCTAAATTTAGTATAAAAAAAGAAAATAAAGGTATGTATATACGCTTGTTGAACGCGAGTTTCTACCAGCCTCTTCCGCGGCCTCTAAAGCCTCTTCCCCATCTCATACCACGCCCATAGCCGGGGCCATATCCCCGCCCATAGCCGGGGCCATATCCCCGCCCATAGCCGGGGCCATAGTATCCAGGATACATTGCAGGATTAGGGGGAATGTAACTCGGAGGTACTGCTGCCGGAGTGTATGGAGGAGCGTATCCTCCATATCCATACCTGTAAAGGGGTCTCGTCAGACCGGTTCTAGGATCGGTGCAATTGATTAAGGTCCCCATGGGGCCTGTGCCATCTCCACCTGGCATTTCAATCATCTATTGTGTGTATATGCACATTATTAAGGTTTATGATCTTTTAGGTCATTAGAGAGCAAAGATGAAAAAGCAGGGGAAACCAGTTAAACGCCCACGTACAAAGTTGCCAGAGCTACAAACCCTACGTTAAGATTTGGATTCTTCTTCCCTCTGTCAACGCTTGAGCGATCTTCCTCCTAGCCTCTTGTAGCACTCTCCACACAGTGCCGCGTGATACACCCATTCGAGCGCCGGCCTCCTCCTGAGTGAGCCCCTCAAGATCTACCAGGCGGATCGCCTCCAGCTCAGCATGCTCAAGGAAAACCTCGGGCCTATTTACCTCAGGATAGGGTACGAACGCATCCGTGATCAGCCGGTGACCAACATTGACGGGTGATGGGATGCGGCCTCTGTTACCCCGCCTGCGTCTTCCCTTCTGCGGCATATTATTGATTCAATCGTTTCAAAAATATTTATATCTTTGTGTTCATTATCACATAAATGATTTGTGCATAGGCACATTACAATGACCTAGAGGTGTAAAGAAGAGAATGAAACGGAGAGAATTAGCCGGGAGAATAGAGATCCTCGGCATAGCAGAGGTGCTGAACTAAGATGTCTGTAAACGGGAGACCCAGATACCCCCCAACAGGGTACCCATATGGCTATCCGCCGATGATGGGGCCGTATCCAGGGGTAGGCTACCCCTCGCCCTACGGTTATCCCTCGGCCTACCCGGGCGCTCAAACCCCTGAAGCGGAGTTACAGATGCTTGAGTCATACATGGAGCAACTGAAGTATGAGCGGGAGGCGATGGACAGGGAGATCGCGCAGACCGAAACCAGGATCGAAGAGATCAGGAAGATGATCGAGGAACGTGGGCCCTCCCCGACTGCTCCGCCGATGCCTTACTGGGGCGCGGCGCCGTACGGTGTGATGCCCCCGCCTGAGCAGGAGAGGCAGATGCTGGAGCAACAGACCAACGCGCTGGAGAGCCAGATAGAGGCCATCAAGAAGCGGCTCGATGATTTGAGCAGGGAAGGTTAGCATATTGAAGGTTGCCGTCTCCGCCTCCAGTGGAAGCATCGACTCCCCGGTGAACCCCACGTTCGGCAGATGCCCCTACTACGTCATCGTGGAAACAGAGTCTATGTCTTTCGAGGCTGTCCCCAACGCGAGTATGAGCGCCCCTAGCGGAGCGGGCATCGGCGCCGCCCAGGTTGTCGCCGGGAAGGGGGTTGAAGCCGTGCTGACGGGCAACGTTGGCCCGAACGCCACGGCCGTCCTCTCCCAGGCCGGCATCAAAATGGTGACTGGGGTTCAGGGCACCGTCCGGGAGGCCGTTGACGCTTTCAAGAGAGGCGAGCTCCAGGCGAAACCTGCTGCCGGGTATGTAGGGAGCTTCATGGGAGGACGCCGTGGAGGCGGCCGTGGGATGGGTGCGGGGCGCGGCATGGGAATGGGCCGCGGCATGGGTGTGAGCGGGGGAGGAGGCTCGTACACGTACCCGTATCAGACTCCTTCCACCGTGCAGCCGCCTGCCCCGACATCTAGAGAGCAGGAAAAAGAGGCTCTCAACCAGCAGATTGAACAGCTGGAGAGTCAGCTGAAGGAGATAAAGAAGAGGCTTCAGGAGATAGGGAGATGAGTAGTGTAAGGCTTGCCGTGCCCACGAATGGGAAAAAAGGCATGAAGGATACCGTCTCCAACGTATTCGCGAGAGCCCCCATATTCACAATCATAGACGTCGTGGAAGGGGAGGTACAGGAGATCAGGATAGAGGAGAACACGGCGTCAGGCCTCAAGCAGGGAACAGGACCAATTATAGCCAGTAGCCTGAAGGAGAAGGGCGTGAATGCCGTCGTCGCCTGCGAGCTGGGGCCCGGAGCCAAGATACTGCTCGAGTTAAGCGAGATCAGGTTGATCTTGGTGGAACCAAGCGTGAAAGTCAAAGATGCTGTGACAGAAGCCCTAAGCCAGCTATTACAGGTCGCCTAACCCTAGGCATCGCCTGCTGGGAAGATAATAAGGGACATCGGCGCGCGCATATTGCGAAGGTTCGCTGATTTATCAGTAATATAATCAAGGAAAATATGCATTCGTCAGAGTATGGATCAGCCTCAACAATCTAGGTTTCTTCATTTTCGGCCCTGAGTCTTTCCTCCACGGAGTAGAGGTCTCTCAGGGCGTCGTTCTTCCTGCGGTCCATCTCGGCGATGGCGTCCGCCCGCTCCAGTATCCGCCTGCATCTCTCCGCCGAGGCGATGTCGATCATCCTGCCGTCTGTTGGGTGCAGTCATTACGAAACATAGGTTTATAAACTGACGATGCAGGCTAGTCCCTGTACGAGGAGTATAGTTTGAATATATTCTCAGTATAATCGCGTTAGAAGGAGTGAAAGACATGGGTTATAGAGAGAGGCGCAGTTACGACCGCGGCCCCAGAGAGATGCACAAAGCAGTTTGCGCAGACTGTGGCCAGGAGTGCGAGGTCCCGTTCAAGCCGACCGAGGGCCGACCAGTATACTGCCAGGAATGCTACAAAAAGCATAGACCACCGCGCAGGTACTAACTGCCGTCATAAACAAGGGAGCCGCGTGGGAGACCATGCGGCCGCCCTTCTATTTTTATTCAATAAAACTGTTGACGCCAGGTTACATGATGCAGGGGGCGAGGCTCCCTAGAACAGCAATCTTCCGTCCTCGACGTAGAATCAACAGAAATAGAGAGACGCATTCATTAAAAATCATCTTCACTACAGCGAGCACCAGACGAGTCTATTCTAGCTACCTTCTCGTACATATCCGTGAACGATCCGTAGGATCTATGCCTCTTCGATCGCGGCCCTGAGTCTTTCCTCCACCGAGTCGGGGTCTCTAACAGCCTCGCTCTTTCTTCTATCCATCTCGGCGATGGCGTCCACCCGATCCAGTATCCGCCTGCATCTCTCCGCCGAGGCGATGTCTATCATCCTGCCGTCCACGTTCACCGACGCCGTGCCTTCCTTCAGCCCCATCTCGAAGGCGTTCAGCGCCCTCCTCATCTGCTCCGCCTCATCAGGGGGCACAGAGAAGCCTTCGTTGAGGTACGGGATGGGCGCCGGGTGGATGGACTGGGCCCCCTTGTAGCCCAGCCTCCGGGAGTTGACCGCAGCGTCGTAGGCCTTCTCGGGCTCCCTCCAGGTGAACGGCTCGACGCCGACGAGCCCCATGGGCTGGACCCCGGCGGCGTAGGCGTCCACCAGCACCTTGGACCGGGCGTACCAGAGCTCCCGCCCCTCCGCCGACGTCTGGACGCCCATCTCCTGGGTCAGGTCCTCCGCGCCGACGCCCATCGTCACTATCCTGGGGCTGGCGGACGCTATCTCATAGGCTTTGACGACGCCGAGGGACGTCTCCACGGCGACGGCTATCTGCACGGTACCTTCCCTGATGCCTCTCCTCCGCTCGAGTTCGGTGATGACGTCGGCTCTGACATGTACCTCCTCCGCCGACTCTACCTTGGGTAGGGAGACGCATGTGAGGCCGGGCCACACGGAGGCTTCCAGGTCCAGGGTCGCCTGGCTTATGGGGCGGTTTACTCTGACGGCGATGTCTCCGCCTCCCTTCCCCACGACGGGTATGGATTCCTTTACGAGGGCTCTGGCCGTCTCCTTCTCTGTTATGGGGACCGAGTCTTCTAGGTCCATAACTATGCAGTCAGCGGCCCTGGTGTACGCCTTCTCCGTGAACCGGTTGACGTTCACGGGGAAGATGAGGGAGGAGCGTCTGACGAGCCTCTTGATGTCTGTGTTGTGGGTGGAGTCCATGACGAGAAGATGGGGTTGAAACGCATTTATCTTATTGCCTGCGCTGGAGCCTTACACCGCGCCCGCTGCGCCCTCGTCGATGAGCCGCTGGGTCTCGTCGTCGCCGTACCCGAGGCCGCGGAGCACCTCGACGGTGTCGGCTCCCAGTGTGGGGGGCAGGGCGTCGATGGACACGGGGGTCTCGCTGAACTTGACTCCCGTTGCGACGGTTCGATAAGTGAACCCCAGCGGGTGCCGCCTCTCCACGATCATCCCGCGCGCCTCGACGTTGGGGTCGTCGATGAGCTCCTCGTCTGTGAGGACCGGGGCGCAGGGAACCTTCTCCGAGAGGATGTCTGTCACCTCGCTTCTCCTCCTCTCCTTGAGCCATTTCCTCAGGGTCTCCGAGGAGGGGTGGACCTCGCTGGGCTGGATGCCGATGGTCTCGGCGACGGAGTTCACCGCCTTCTCCCCGACGACCCGGACCGCCACGTACCCGTCCTTCGTCTCGTATACGCCGTGGATGCGGGCCGGGGGTCGGCGGGCCCGCTCGTCGGCGTTGCCGTCGTTGTACAGGGTCCGGGTGAGGGCCAGCGCCGACAGGGTCATGAGGGCGTCCGTCTGGGCGACGTCGATCCATTGGCCCCGGCCTGTCTGGTCTCTGTGGCGGAGGGCGGCGAGTATGGCGAGGGCGCAGAAGAGGCCGGGTACGGTGTCCCCCGGGCTTCCCGCGAGGCAGGAGGGCTCCATGAGTGCATGGCTGTTGAGGCCGCGTTGCTCGCGGCTGTTGAGCCACATCCAGCCGCTCATGGCCTGGGCGATGATGTCGAATGATGGCCTCTTGACGTAGGGGCCGGTCTGGCCGAAGCCTGAGATGGAGGCGTAGACGATGCCGGGGTTGACCTTCTTGAGATCCTCGTATCCTAGGCCGAGTCTGTCCATGACGCCGGGCCTGAAGTTCTCGACGACGGCGTCCGATGTCTTGACGAGCTTCTTGAGGGCCTCGACGCCCTTCTCGTGTTTGAGGTCCAGGACGACGCTCTTCTTGTTGCGGTTCACGAGCATGTAGTAGGAGTTCTGGCCCTGCACCGTGGGGTACTGGGGGGAGGATCGGCTGGCGTCGCCCCACGGCGGCTCTACCTTGATTACTTCGGCGCCCATGTCGGCGAGGAGCATGGTGCAGAAGGGGCCCGCGAGGTGCTGGGTGAGATCGACGATCCTGATTCCCTGTAAGGCTGATGTCAACGTATCACCTTGTCTGAGTGTCTATGTTTTGGTGGGTTAAGAATTTGTTTCGATCCTTGTTCTAATGCATTGCTCTCGAACAGGTCTTGGACTCGACGAGTTGGCATTTCCCTTATAATTGGTTACTTATTATAAGCGTTTTTTCTAGGAGCTTATACACCTTATAATTATTAAAAATATATTAAAATTATTTAAATTAGATAAATGAATGTGGCTTCGTTGATGTGAGCATGCGTGCATACGATATTGAAATCATTGTTGGAGACGGAGCAGCTGCTTTTCATTGTGGGATTAAATTATCTTAAAGACAAAAATATAATAAATTAATCTAAATAATTCCTGGCCTTTTCTAAGAATAATTGAACCTGAAAAAGATATTAGGGGGCCCCAACAATTACTATGAGTGTGACATGAAGGTAAAATCCATTATACGAAACTTCATTTATCGGCTTTTTCCAGAAATGCTATACTATGAGCAGAGAAAGAAACTGGAAAAATTTTTCCGAGAAGAGAAGTAGTGGGCTTGGTCTGAGCTTCGTCTCGACTGGGGTTCAGGTCTCTCCCGTGCTAATGGGGAATCCATAAATAATGGAGATTGTTTTAATTAATGGGGAAAGGCATTGCAGGTGGAGGAGCGGCGGGTTGACTCTCAGGGTAGAATATCCCTTCCAGCCGATTGGCGTAGGGAGGTGCTGGGGGGCGCCGAGGGGGTGGTCCTCATACGGAGAGGGGAAGAGCTCGTCGTCAGGCCGAAGAGGAGCCGCAGACCTTCGGAGTTTTTCGACTCCATCGAGGTGGACCTCGACAGCGACATCTCCGACTGGCACGCGGTGAAGAGAGAGCTCCTGAATCCGAGGGAAACCTAGGGATGCGCTTCGTAGACTCCAACGTCTTCGTCCACGCATTCCTCAAGCCGAGGAGGAGGCTGGAGGCCCACGAGGCCGAGATCAAGGAGGGGGCAAAGCGAATCCTCGTCGGGCTTGAGGAGGGGGAGGAGGCGGCGACCACGGTGATCCACGTCTCCGAGGTGGCGAGCATCCTCGAGTCGAGGGTATCCAGGGAGGAGTCCCGGGAGATGCTGGAGGCCATGTTGTCCCTTCGAAGCCTATCGGTTATTGGGGTGACGGGTGAGACGTATGGGATGGCTGTTTGGGCGTCCCGCCTCCTCGACGTGGGGGTGAACGACGCGCTCGCGTACAACGCCATGAAGGAGAGGGGGATCGATGAGATATACAGCTTCGACAGACACTTCGACCGGCTCGAAGGCGTAAAACGGCTAACTAGCGGCGTCCCGAGAAACCTTGTCGGCGCCGGGGACGGGGTCTGAACCCATGAGTCCGCGTGGGGAACAGTCTTTCAAGTTCGAGAGCAAAGTCAATTAAAACAAGGATTGGAATCCGCTTGCGCCTCTCCGCCGAGGCGATGTCTATCGTCCTGCCGTCCAGGTCTTCATCTTCTCTTCTCGGCGGTTCAACTCCCGTTTTTATGGACTTTGCTCTCTAACTCTATTTCTATAATGCAGTATTCCTGCAATTATTATCCCCAGTATTCCCGGATATCTTAGAACTCCCGCTTTATACTCGACTTCTAGTTTGATCATAAATATTTTTTCAA
>CAZCKR010000047.1:0-9990 GCA_964499305.1 uncultured Candidatus Bathyarchaeia archaeon
CCGATACGTGGGTGGGCTCCCCGTCCAGGCTTTCAGGGTCGTTTACCTCTACGACCGTGAAAACCACTTTGTACATGGTATATGGATGCGGAGCCACAGTGTAAAAAGCATATGGGAGGGTTGCCACGGTCTCTGTTAAGGTATTTATCCAGCGGAGAAGCATATATTACTTGAAGATTTCTTCAAGAGAATTTTTCTGTGAATGCCTTATGTCGAGGTAAACTAGCTCGAAGCGATCGAGTATAACCTCCATGTCCAGGGTGAACTCGAACCCGAGGATAGCGCCACGCCGCCTATAGTACTTAGTGTGCTCGCGTGTATACGATTCAAGGGTTCTCTCGTCCTCTCCTTCCCAATAGGCGTGCTCCTCGTCCACGTCGCTGAACCTGCACCGCCTGATGCTCATGGTCCTTACGACGGCGGCGGGCTTGTCGTCGCCGTCTAGGATGACGTTGTACTGCCCTACCTCCTGCTCAGGCCAGCCCTCCAGCTCGCTCTCCTTCACAAGAGATGTTGAGGCGCGTTTCTTTCCGTCGAGCACCAGGTTCAGCAGCTCCTGTTTGAGTTCGGGGGTGTCCCCTATCCCGTAGGCGTCCGTGAAGGCGCCCTCGATGCCCGTCTCCTTCTTGACTTTCTCCCAGAAATCGAGGATCTCTTGGCTGAACTCCATGACGGAAGAAGGGGGGTGGATTTTTAAAAAAGGGGTGGTCAGAGGCCGAACTTCTTGACGGTCTCGTTGAGGGTATGCTCCAACACCTTCAGGCCCTCGTCGATCTGCTCCTTGGTGATTATCAGCGCCGGCATCATACGGAGTATGCTGGTGTTCCAGCTGGTGCCCAGCACTAGGCCGTTCTCCTTGCTTTTACCCGTGAAGTACTGCATGGGGTTCTTCTCGGGGTCCTTCTTGTCGTCGGCCGGCAGCTCCTTGGGTATTAGGCTCTCCTTGCTGTCTCGGTCCTTGACGAGCTCGACGCCCATGAAGAGGCCGAGGCCCCTGACGTCTCCGATGATGCTGACCCTTTCCATCATGCCGCGGAGCTCGTCCATCATGTAGTCGCCCATCTTGGCGGCCTTGTCGGCGAGCTTCTCCTTCTCGTAGTAGTCGATGACGGCGAGGGCGGTGGCGCAGCTGACGGCGTGGCCGCTGTAGGTGTAGCTGTGGGGGAACCCCTTTTCGTCGAAGTGGTCGGCCATCTTCTTGTTGATGACGCAGGCGCCTAGTGGCACGTAGCCGCAGGTGATGCCTTTGGCGTAGGTCTCGACGTCGGGGACGATGTCCCAGTGCTCGCAGGCGAACATCTTGCCGGTGCGGGCGAACGCCGTCATCACCTCGTCGAAGATCAAGAGGATGCCCTTCTCGTCGCATATCTCCCTTATCCGCTGCCAGTACCCGTCCGGCGGCACCACCTGACCCGCCCAGCTGCATATGGGCTCCGCCATGAAGGCGGCGACGGTGTTCTCGCCCTCCTTCTCGATGGTGTACTTGAGGAACTCTGCGCAGAATAGGCCGCACTCGGGGTACGTCTTCTTGTAGGGGCACCTGTAGCAGTAGGGGCTGGCGATGTGCTTGAACTCCTCGAAGATGCTTAGGCCCTTGGCCTGCCTGTTGCGGGCGCTGCCTCCGACGCTCACCATGGCGTAGGTTGAGCCGTGGTAGGCGTCCCAGAAGCTTATGATCTTCGGCGCCTCACGGTACAGCTGCGCCAGCTTGATGGCCACCTCGTTGGCCTCGGTGCCGCTGTTGCCGAAGAACGTCTGGCAGAGGTCGCCGGGGGTGATCTGGGCTAGCTTCTTCGCCAGCTTGACCTGGGGCTCGCTGTAATAGCTGGGCGACGCGTAGGCCAGGTCGTCCAGCTGCTTCTTGGCTGCCTCGATGGGCACCCTGTTGCCCATTCCGATGTGGACGTTGTAGAGCTGGCTGATGAAGTCCAGGTACTTCTTGCCGGCGGCGTCCCACATGTGGACGCCCTCCCCCTTGACCATGATCAGGGGCTTATGCCTAGCGCTGGGCTCCCACCGCTGGACCAGATAAGTCGAGGCATCCTCCTTAAGCTGCTTGTCCTTCTTCTCTGAAAACTGACTCATGAAACCACTGGAGTAGAGGGGATGTGTGACGGTAAATTATTTGCGCTAGGGCACCGGGGGCCTCCGCTGGGTGAAGGCGTCTCCGATCCTGACGCCTACCGTGTGGTAGCCGCGGTCCCCCGTCCCGAACAGAAGGGGCCTGATCTTCTGAATGTCCGGCGCTCCTTCGGTGAGGACGTCCTTGTCTGCCTTGACGTCCAGTATCTCGCCTATGAACTCGGTGTGCAGCCCGAGGTTCACCACCTCGACGACCTTACACTCCAGCACCAGCGGGAACTCGTCCACGTAGGGAGCGTCCACGAGCTCGCTCTTCACGGCCGTCAACATGGTGTCCCTGACCTTGTCGGTGTCCCTGCCTGACGCTATGCCCATGTAGTCCGCCTCCCTCCAGTACTCCTCCCCGGGGACGCTGACCGTGTACGCCATCCGGCTCACGATGTTCCCGTGGCTATACGTCGCCTCCCTCAGGCTCACGTAGATGCACGGCGGACTGGAGCAGCAGACGCCGCCCCACGCCGCAGTCATGAAATTAGGTCTACCGTTCTCGTCATATGTGCCCACCACCCAGACGGGCGTCGGCACAGCCCAGGTCTTGGCCCCCAGCGACTCCTTCATATCAACCATGACTAGAATCGGGATCGACCGGTAAAACCCTTTTTAGAAGCCTCGGCGGCTTTCACCCTGATGTCCACTCAAAGGGTCTCGGACGACGTCAACATGATAGACGCCCCCTACCACGGAAGGACCGGCGTGCTGGGCACATACGTCGTCGCAGGTGAGAAGGTCGCGGTGATTGACCCGGGGCCGGCGTGCCAGGTGCCAGGCGTCATCGAGGCGTTGGACCGGCTGGGCGTCGAGGAGGTCTCGACGATAGCTTTGACCCACATCCACCTGGACCACGCCGCCGGCTGCTGGATGATGCTGGAGCGCTACCCTGGAGCCGAGGTGCACTGCCACCCTAGGGGCGTGGATCACATGGTGGACCCCTCCAAGATAATGGCCGCCGCCCGGGAAGCCTTCGGAGACAAGGTAGAGGAGTACGGCGAGATACGCGGCATCCCGAAGGAGAAGTTGAAGGCCTCCGTAGACGGGGAGAGGCTGCGCCTAGGCGGCGTCGAGCTCAAGGTCTTCTACACGCCTGGCCACTCCTTCCACAGCCAAAGCTACTACGAGCCCAAGGGCAGGTTGCTCTTCGCCGGAGACGCGGCGGGGCACACACCAGACAACCTGGGGGCGGTGATCCCCGCGAGCCCGGCCCCCTACAACCCTGTGCAGGCAACTGAGAGCCTGAACCGGATGGAGGCTCTAGCCCCCAGCGTCCTCTGCATAGGCCACTTCGGGTTCCACAGCGGCGCAGCCAAGTGGCTCAGGGACTTCAGGAGGCAGGTCCTGCTCTGGGAGCGGCTAGCCTCCGAGGGCGTCGAGGAGGGCAGAACCCTCAAGGATATGTGTCTAAGGGTGTTGGACTCTGACTCAGAGGCCAGAAAGCTCGTGTCTAAGGACCCAGAAGCTAAAGGCCACGTCTACAGCAGCCTAGCGGGCTTCGTGAGCTACGCTAGGTGGGTCAAGGCGAGGAAGTGACTTCGTCCAAGCAGCTCCCATATGGCCTGCATCCTTTTCGTGGTGTCGAGGAGAGTGTCATCTATGTCGATGATGACGCAGTTCAACCCTGAGCCTCAAGACCTGTTGGAACGCATACGTATTATAACCCTGTCCCATGGGCCCGAGGGAATCTACCACAGATCTATACTTTTGGCTCTGTACTCCAATCCTAATCCCGCCTCCGGAATCCCTAATATCCATTGACCGGACGCAATCAATGGGATGGCTCTAGTCAGTGGAAGGAAGGCTAACTCAAGCGTCGGGGCTGCGATAGTGCTGATGCTTTGCATAGTCGTCTTCGCCGGCACATTGTTCTACCTGATGACGAGCCCGGGAATGTCGCTTGCGTTCGACGCCGACAACCCTAACAACCTGTTCAAGGCGAGTGAAGGCCAGTCATCGATCACAGGGCAGCCCGAGTGGGTCAAGGGCCCGTGGTCCATGGAGCAAGCCATCAACGACCTCAAAGCGTGCGGATGCGCCATCGTCGAGAAGACGGACAAAGACGGATTAGAGAACGCGAACGAAGTGAACTACGACGGCTTCAGGACGCTGGCCATACGGCGGAGGATAGTGTACCTGATAGTCGACGAGGACACCGAGGCTCTTCTGGTGCAGCTAGAAGACAAGTACTACGTCTGGACCCCGCAGGAGAGTTAAGCCTGTGATGCTTCGCGCAGTTGCTGCGCCGTGAAGCTTTTGGTAGCTGGGGCCATATCCTCGCATGCTTCCTAAGCCATTATATGGGTTCGTCCCTCTCCTATCGGTGAGATGTCTAAGGTAGCGGTGGTAAAGGGGGAGAGGAGCCTTGAGACGGTCTACAGGGCCCTAGACCTGATCCCGTACAGGGAGGCCCTGGAGCCGTGGGACAGAGTGCTCGTCAAGGTGAACTTCATCACCACCAAGAACTGGGCGACCGGGGCCACCACGGACCCCGTCGTCGTGGAGGCCCTCATCGACAGAGTAAGGGACCTCGGGAAAGAGGTGCTGGTGGTCGAGTCAGACGCCCAGACGACGGACGCCGACAAGGCCGTCGTCGCCAGCGGCATGAAGGAGACGCTGGACCGGGTGGGCGTCGAGTTCGTCAACATGCGGCACGTCGACGAGAAGGTGGAGCTCCCCGTCAAGAACGGGAAGGCCCTGACCAGCATCAAGGTCGCCAAGATGGCGACGGACTCGGCCATAATCTCGGCTGCGAAGCTCAAGACCCACATGGGCACCAAGGTCACCCTCGGCATGAAGAACATGTTCGGCATGCTCACCACCAAGTGGAAGGGCAGGTTCCACATCCACGGCATGGACAAGGTCATCCACGACATATGCCTCACCCTACCCCCAGCCCTCACAGTCATCGACGGCTTCGTCGCCATGGAGGGACGGGGCCCAGTCCACGGAAAACCTGTGCAGGTGAACGCCATCCTGGCGTCCACAGACGTCGTCGCCGCCGACGCCACCGCGGCCAGAGTGATGGGCTTCGACCCAGACGAGGTAGACCACATCAGGTGGGCTCACGAGTCACATATAGGCACCAAAGAAAACATCGATGTACTCGGCGACGGAGTGGACGCCGTGAAACGGGTCTTCGAACGCACCTAAAAAAATTTTTAGATCTGACCTGTAGCAGGTCATCCACAGGGCTCAGAGGTTCGCGGCGTTCTCCACCGAGATCTGCATAGCCGCCGTCGGGTACAGAGCCACAGACGCGTCTTCTCCGTGGACATCCTCAAGAGTCTCCAGGCAGGCGGCCCAGGTCTTTACCCACTGGCTGCCCTCGCCGTAGTAGTACTCGTCGGCCCTCGCCAGCTGGGGCGTGACGCAGATGACCCTGCTCATCCTCCAAGGCTTCTTGACGTACGTGGTCTTCGTCCAGCCCCTGCCGCCATAGTCCTCGCCGAACCTGCCGTTGTAGTGGTGGACCCTGCACCCCTCCGGCGTATAGAGGAGGAACACCATGTCCCCATCCTCCCGGACCGAGTCCCTCAATATGTGGTACGCCTTGTAGCCCTCGTTGGCCATGGGGTAGCCGTTGCCGACCACGACGTCGGCGTCTCTCACGAGCTCGGTGGCGTAGTGGCCGCGGGCAACCTTGACTCCCTCCCTGTGGGCCTCCACCACGTCGCCGCAGACCAGCCCCGCCACATCGGAGTCCGCGTTCAGGAACGCGTTGACCACGAAGTCCAGCCCAGCCATCCTCGCCGCCTCCTCGGAGTCCAGCCGCCGAGTGTTCTCCGCCACACGCCCCGGCCCCGTGCCCCCCATGATCCTGTGGTTGTGGGTGATGCTGTCGATCCCGGATACGCCGGGCAGCAGCATCTTGCTGCCTCCCCCGAACCCGTACCCGAAGTGAGGCATCATCACGCCGAGAGTCACCTTGAGGTCGCAGCTCATGACCTCACGGTTCACGTGCACCGGCGTCCCCCTGCTGGTCTCCCCCAACTCCACCGTGTTCTCGTAGCAGTTATGGTTGAACACGAGGAACCGTTCAGGCACCTCGGCGCCCAGCTTCTTCTGGAAATCGAAGAGGAGACGGCCGTGGTGGGCGCCGGTCGCCATGACGAACACGATCTGGTCGTCGGACAACCCGCCTCCGTGTAACTCATCAAGCACAGCCGGCAGCATCTGGCTCTGACGGGTAGGCCTCGTCATGTCATCGAAGATGATGCAGCACTTACGCCTGCCCTTCGCCAGCTCGCTGAGAGGCTTCGTGCCCACCGGGCTCCTAAGCCTATCGGCGACCTCCTCCACGGTGAGCCTCGGCGCGTCGTGGCCGTTCATCCTCTGCTCATGTACCTTCCAGCCATCGGGGAAACCCATCGTCTCCGGCTCCCAACCGTAGAACTCCCACGCCGGGACCTTAACATACTGCATGGTAGTTGATGGGCTCCACTCGTCTAAAAAACTCGTTATAGAAAACGGGTTGATACAAAAAGGGTGAGGACTACTCCTCGATGATCTCGACGTTGGCCCTGGGCACCATGACCACCTCGCCGGTCTCCAGCTCGATGTTCACGACTCGCACCTTGCTCTCAGACTCAAGCTGGCGCAGCTCTACCGGGAGGCTGTGCACCTTGCCGATGGCGCCGAAGTAGGGCTGACGGATGATCCTGATGGGGGTCCCTGGCACCATCCCCTGGGATAGGGCCTCGGACTCTCCTTCCTCGAGCTCCTCGTGTGGGATGATTATCTCCGGCCTCAGGACTCCTGCCCTGATCTGGGTGGCGCCGTTGATGCTGGCCAAGTATCCCTCGAACTCCTTGAGGAGGTCGAAGGTGCGCTGGTTCATGGTCATCTTCCCGAATCCCTCCGTGATTATGAGGGTTATGCCCACCTCCTCCTGGCCGGTGATGGCTACGCCGATCTCCTCGCCCGTGAACGTCGTCAGGTCGTCGTGCCTGATGCCGCCGCTGACTATGGCGGAGACGCCGACCTCGGCGGCCTTTTTCAACGCGTCCAGCGTGACCAGGCTTCCGCCGATGAGGATCTTACCCTCGTGCTCGGGCTTGATCATGTCGGTGTCCACCACCTGGGTGTTATCCTCGACGATGACGTGGATGTCCCCGTGGGTCTCACCGCCGATGCCGAAGATGCCCTGGATGAACGCCGCGTTTGTCTCGATGACGGCGCCCTCCCTGGGCATGACTTCTACGACGGTACCCGGGATGTAGGCGTCCACCTCCACCGGTATAGGCGCACCCCTGAGGATGACCTGCCCCGTGATCTCGCTGATGCTCTCCACGGTGCCGTCTATGGGTGACTCGACTCTTTTCTTGATGAGCCCGAAGAGGGCGCTGTAGAAGGCCATCTGCTCGCCTTTTTCGACTGTGTCTCCCACCACCTTGTTCATGAACCGAGGGATGTCCTCGGGCTCTAAGCCCAGCAGCATGGCCACCTTGACGATCTCGGGGTCTCCGCTGATCTCCGTCCGTGCGACGATTTCGTCGTGGCTCACCTTGTCGCCTACCTTGGGGAAGACCTCCCCCAGGATGGGTAGCCGCCTCAGTTTGTCGACCTTCATCGTCTTCTTGACCTTGAGGCCCGGCGTATAGGCGTGGGCCTCTTCGGCCTCCTTCTCTTCTTCGTTCGTCTTCTTCTCCGTCGCTGCGTCTACCATCTTAGATCAACGCCTCCAGCTTGCTCTCGTCGTATAGATTCATCGCCTTGAACCACCTCAGCAGAAGCTCCCTGCGCTGGTTCTCCTCCTCCGGCAGGTAGATGGGCCTTCCACGGGCGTCGAGTATCACGCCAGCGACGCCGCCGCTTACGGTGGCCTCGAGCTCTTTGCCGGGCCCCGCGCCGACGTCATACTCCTTCCCGGGGATTATCATGGCTTTAGCCTCCTCGAGCTCGGTAAGCTTCACCAGCTTGATGTCTCCTAAGCCGAGTTCCTCCTTGACTTCCTCGCCGTTGGGCATCTCCAGCTCCACCGTCATGACGTGCTCGCCCAGCTTGCCTTTGCCGGCGGCCGCGATGTTCGTGCCAAGCCTCACGAGGCAGTCCTTGTCGAAGACGCTCCACGCCGCGTCGCGGTAGACGGTGCTCAGCACACCCAGGTGGGGCATCATGAACACGCTGTCCTGGAACATCCTCGTGACGCCCTCGGGCTGCCAGGCGTCCGTCAGTATGTACATCGACTGGATGCGCCTCGGGGCGTGGCTCAGCAACCCTCCAGTGCCAGCGAGGATATCGATGTTCATCATCTTGACGTAGGTCTCCTCAAGGGCCTGGTCGAACATGTCGCTGATGGTCCTCTCAATCTGTATGCCCTTGAGGCGGGTTGCGATGGTCCTGTGGTGCTGCAGTCCCAGCCTCAAGGCCTCGCGGGCAACGCTGTGCTCTACGATGAGGTCCTCCAGGGTCTGGGGGATTGTGGTGGGCCTGATCATCTTGTTCATCAGTCTTGAGGCCACCTCCTCCGTGTCCAGTTTGAATGGTATCCACCTCATGATGTTGTCTATGCCGGCCTCCTTCATGACGTTGGTGACGCTGTAGCTCATCCCCAGGTTGGCCGAGACGCTTCTCACGAACCTTCCGTCCATGATCGAGTACACGTTGGTGGTCGCGCCTCCGAGGCCGACGCCCAGCACGTTCAGGTTGAACGTGTTGGCGATGAGCTGCATGGCCATGCCCTCTCCCGCCGGCGTCGGCATTATGTCGACGTCGGTCCACTTCATGAGTCTAGTGTACCCCGGAGCGTGGCTCATGACGTGTTCCATGAACAGCTCGTGCACGGCGCGCCTAGCCGGCTCCGTGTTCTCCCGCTCCAGGACCGGCCTGATGTTGTCCACTATGTCGAGGGCGAAACCCTCTTTGAGGAGCGCCTCGATCTGGGGCCTGAGCACCTTGTTGCCTGCATAGACGATGGGCAGCTTGTAGGCCACGCCGAGGCGAGGCTTAGGCTCTGCCGCCTTGATCAGCTCCGCGATCTCCATGACGTGGCTGCTGGCGCCGCCGTCGGTGCCGCCTGCCATGAGGATCATGTCGGGTCTGAGGCTCCTTATCCTCCTGATCTTCTGGTAGGGTTGCCTGCCGTCGTCCCTAGCGATGATGTCCATGACTATGGCGCCTGCGCCGAGGGCCGCCCTGTTGGCGCTCTCAGCGGTCATGGACTTGATGAGGCCGGATACCATCATCTGCAGGCCGCCGCCGGCGCTGCTGGTGGTGACGTAGAGGTCTACGCCTTTCTCGCCGTCGTAGGGCAGTATTATGCCGCTGCCGTCGGGGGCTAGAAGCTTGTGTCCGGTCAACTCCTCGACTTCACGTACCGCGTTCTGGACTCCGAGGGTCACGTCCTCGTAGGGCTCTTCGACTGTCGTGGGTGCTTCTCCTGCCACCAGGAACCTCCACTCACCGTCCTTCTTGTGGAATAACCTGGCTTTGGTGGTGGTGGAGCCTACGTCGGTAGCAATTATGAACTGCATGTCCTCTGTTGGTTTCTTGAGAGCTGCCATATTGTTTCATATTTAGGCGCAGATGATCATGGATAAGGTTTTCTAAAATACCAAGTGTAAACTATTTAGAAGGGGAGCCAGTCTCTCCAGCTTTTTTCCTTCTTAGGCTCCGCTTGCTCATCGGAGGCTTCATCGGCCTCTGGTTTTTCCTGTCCCTCCTCGGGTGTCCCGGCTTCCTGTTCATCCACTTTCTTGTCGTACTCTCCTCTCGCCATCTCCTCCAGGATGGTGATGAGCTTCTCCACGTTCTTGCGCTCCTCGAACACGTTAATCAGGTTCTCGCCTAACTCGTTGGCGTTTTGTCCGAGGGCTGGGAGAAACGGGGAGATCATGAGCCTACTCATCTCGCCGCCGA
>CAZCKR010000047.1:10090-13619 GCA_964499305.1 uncultured Candidatus Bathyarchaeia archaeon
TGTCCGAGGGCTGGGAGAAACGGGGAGATCATGAGCCTACTCATCTCGCCGCCGATGTAGACGAGGGGTTTTACGCTCTCAAGGGTCAGTATGGCGAAGGTCTCCATGCCGTACTGCTGTATTTTCTCCGCGGTCTTCCTTATTATTTCGTCTGCCTCTTCCTCGGTTAGCTCCTCGTCATCGGGTAGGAAGGAGAACATTTCGGTTATCCCTCGGCTGCTAGGGATTTAAGGCGTTGGACTCTTCTCGGAGTCAACTTCATGTGACGGTGGCTGGAGGCTCTGCCTGAGAGCGAGGTAAGAAGCAGTCGCTCCTCCAAGGACTAGACAGATTAACAGTATACCGAAGAAGGCGAGGCCGGACCCCTCAACGAAGGCTAGGAGTGTGACGGCTGTGAACGCCCACGCGGCTATGGCGGCCTTTATCCCTACGGTGAGGTGAGCCGAGTCGGTGCGTCTGCATACAAGGTATGAGGGCATGAGCCCGGCGAGGTAGTATATGGGGTATGCCAATAGGCTGGGCGTCCCCGCCACCATCTTCAGCTCTATCCAGAAGTAGACTATGCCGTAGGCGAGCGCAGCCGCCGCCATGTAGTCGGTCGTGGATGGTTTCCTCTCCTCGTCTCCCAAAACCATTCACTATCTGAGTGTGTGCTAGGGTTAAGAGTTTACGGGTAAATAAAAAAGGGGGTTTTTGGTTCCCTTAGATTATGCGATTATCTGCAGCCACTCTCTCAGTAGGAAGATGACTCTTCCCTGGTACATGCCGAACCTGGTCATCACCGTGTTGCCGAAGCTTGCGCCGAGCGCTAGAAGAATCATCCATCTGCCGATCTTCGGCCCCCAGCCCAGTGTGTCTTTGTGCATGCCTTCATACGTGAATATGAAGTGACTGAGCGCCGTGATCACGCCGACGAAGGTTATTATGTTGTTTATGCTGCCCATCGCGGTAGACGCTATCAGAGGCGACGCTGTTTCAGCGATCTGTAATGTGAAGTCGCTGTGGATGCCCGCCCTGATGCTGATGCCGACGCCGTTCCCTACGAGGAAGGCGATTGGGTACCTATAGAGCCAGTAGTACTCCTTGTGGTAACGTGCGTAGAGCATGACGCCGAGGAGGAAGACGATGATGTATATCATCTCTCCCTGCATGAGGTGGCTCCAGCCGTAGTCACGGATGTTCTTGACGCCCATGACGATCTGGTGGCCAGCCGCCACACCTATGAAGGTGGTCTCGGCGAACTTGAAGGCCTTGTTGTCTCTGAAGGCGTAGCTGGTTGCGGCCAGTGTAAGGAACGCTGCTATCCAGATCTGGGGGTCCATTGACACCATTCTACTTGCCACCTCCCTTCTGCATCCAGAATGCAACGTTGCCGATCAAGATGAAGATCAGCACCAGTGTCTGTGTGAAGCTCAGGATGTCGCTGCTGACGATGGCGTCGCCGGGGTGACCTGTTAAGAACTCCAGGTCTGCGGCTCCCTTGATGCCGTCCATCAGACCCAGAAGCTGACCGCTGTCGTAGTATGGCTTTATGCTGGTCGTCATCATGCTTAGGCAGCCGCCGATTGTCGGACGGCCGTACTGGCTGTAGGCCTGGTAGACCCAGCCTTCCGCCGTTCCTCCTGCGGTGGTCATGTATCCTACGAGGTCGAAGTCATCTGCCCCGGTCACCTCGGCTGCGAGGGGTAGACTACTCAGAGATGTGCCCTGATAGTCTGCGGATGCGAGAGCGTGAAGGTCTCCAAGGACTCCAGCCATTGCCGTCTGTGTCCCCGCGATGTAGCCTAGGAACACGTAGTCCTCGCCGTATACCGCGCCGTAGTTGCTCTCCGGTTTAACGCTGGCCATGATTAGTGGATACATCATGCTACCTTCAAGGGCGGTCGCCATGATCACGATCCTCAGATCCTTCGCGAACATCTGGTGGAACGCAGCGATGTTGCCTGGGCCGAGGCTCGGGTATCCTCCTGAGCCGTAGCCGATGTCGAAGAGTACTATGGAGCCGGCGGGCATGTTGTCAACCGTGTCGTACCAATTCTGGCTCATGCTTCCTACCATGAGGGGCAGGCCTAATGGGTTCAAGGCGGGGATCAGTATGGCGATGAATACCAGCGCCATGATTACCTCACGTGGGATTGACATCAGTTTCTCCCATATGCTCATCTTTTACCGCCTCCCCAAGTAGCCGGTCTCTAGACCGACCAGCGTTTTGATTCCTAAGACTACCGCGCCTATGCCGACGCCGATCCTGATGCCTCTGTAAGCTCCGCTCACGATGGGTCCGAAGATCCATTCACGTATGTTGAAGAAGACAGGGAACGTCGCCGGGAATACCGGCGTGTTTCCTATTATAACCAGAAAGGCGGTGATGAAAAGCAGTGCTGCCTCGAAGTTCCTTGCCCTCAGCACCTTGTATGAGCCGTAGGCCATGTAGAAGGCGAGGCTGCTATACATCGTTGCGCCGAGTGGTAGGTATAATGCGTTGTAGATCCATTGGTACGATGTGCTTGCGTCGTACTGACCCGTTCCGAGGCCGACGACGACGAACAGCACCAGCATGAGAAGCAGCCAGCCGCTGAACATCCAGTCATCCCTGGTCCTCTCGGAGACCCTCTTGCCATGGACGCGGAACAGGTTTACAGCTCCGAGGCCCAGCGCGAAGGCTTGGAGAACGACGCCCCAGTTCTTGATAACTGTGAAGGTGTTGGTGACGGATTCAAGTGTAGTGTAGTAGTCCAGTACGGCGATGATTCCTACTAGGAATGTTATCGCCAGAGGGATGTCTCTTCTATAGTCCATCTCTTCATTCACCTCACATTATCAGGAGGTCACCTATTATGGTGACTCCTGCCGTCGCTAATAGGGCGCCGAGTATGCTTAGCGCCAAAGCCGCTAGCTTGTACCAGTCCTGGGCGGCTATGCTGCCTATCTGCTGTGGGTCGCCGCTGACGTAGGCGCCTGCGGCGAACATCTCCTCGCCGATTAGAACGTAGTCGCATAGTGCCGCGAAGAATGGTATCTGGTACATACGGGCGGTTCCGCCGATCTGCATGGCTCCTACCCTGTCGAAGCTCTCGGCGAACATCATGGACTCGGCCCAGAAGGGCCCGATCATGATGTTACCGGCTGGCCTCAACCTGGCAGCCATTCCGATTATGCCGCTCGCCCAGGCGAACTGGGTCCCTGACAGATAGGGTAGCTGCTCTTCAACGTCAATTTCGTCTAGCTTTCCTTCCATCCTGTAGGATTCAGTCACTATCTCTGCTGCCACTGGCAACACATCTACGCTTGCCTGTGGCGCGTAAAGCTTGGCGCCGAGGCGTGCGCAGAGTGTCGAAACATAGCTGAGGATACTAAGCCCTGCAATGGTCTGAGTCGCGTATATGTCCGTGAAGACACCCATGCCGACGATGTCGAAGACAGGCCGCCCCATCTCAACGGAGCGCCCTACTATCTCCTCGATGGCGTCGAGGCCGGGTATCCTGCGTATCTTGATCTTTCCCTGTTTTCCCATCTGGATGGCCATGTA
>CAZCKR010000048.1:0-2637 GCA_964499305.1 uncultured Candidatus Bathyarchaeia archaeon
AGCTGGTCGTGGGTCTTCATCACTGGGAGGTTGATCCTGACGTCGGCGTCCATGAATCTCTTGGAGACACTTACCTTGTCTGTTATCAGGGGCCTCGGCACCTTGAGCTCCACCAGTTCGCTCCTGTCCACGTCGACGACCTCGGCGCCCATGGCCTCCGCCATCTCTTTTATGCCGCTGAGCTCCAGCGCCTTGGCTGTCTCTGTGAAGTACCCCGCCCCCTCTACCACCAGCACCTTGCCTGCCCCAGCCTCCTGGCACAGCCTTATCATGGCCTTCACCACCCTCTTGTCGGTGGTGACGCCGGGCGCCGTGACCCTCCCCGTCACGACGTTGGGCTTCAGCGCAGCCGTCTGGCCGGGCTTCACTACGGACTCTATGCCGCCTACCAGGTCGACGGCCTTCTTGACCAGCCCGTATACTTCTTCGTCGCTGGGCTTCCCCGGTGACTTGACTATGGAAACCTTGCTCATAGGCCTCAACTGAATACAGCCCCGCTGGTATTAATAATCCTATCAAGGACACTGTACCCATGGGCAAGGGAGAGGTCGAGTTCATAGGCGAGGTGACCGAGGTCGACGGCGAGTTGTCAAAGATCGTGTTGACCGAGAAGGCGTGCCCGGGGCTTCTGCGCATCGAAGAGCACAGCCACCTGTACATACTGTACTGGTTCCATCAGCGAGACACCCCTAGACATCGCAACGTGTTCAAAGTGATCCCGCGTAGGCACAGTGAGACCGCGTACCGCGGCGTGTTCGCTTCCCACAGCCCGTCTCGGCCCAACCCAGTCGGGTTGACGCTTGTCGAGCTTGTATCCGTCGAAGGATGCACCCTCACGGTTAAGGGCCTCGACGCCTTTGAGGGCTCACCGGTCGTCGACATCAAGCCCCACTCAAGCAGAGACCCTTCCTAGCGCCATCGTCACATGTAACATAGTCTCGCGAACATTCACGAAGCACTTCGATTACTTTCCGTACCTAATTTAAAAAAGAAAGTACCAATAGGCAGAGCCTCACATCTATATCACGAGTGGGTAAGATGAAGCTAAGTGACCATCTCGAAGCTTACGACGATGACCTGAAACAAGTGGTCATCAAAATATCTGAAGTCACCAAGAAGATAAGCAGGGGGTTCGCGTCCCGACAGGGCGTCTCGGATTCCATGAACGTCTATGGTGAACAGCAGCTGGCCATGGACAAGTGGGCCGACGAGTTATTTATCTCCGAGCTACGGCCCTCGGGGCTGGTAAAAAGCTTCGCCTCAGAGGAGCAGCCGGATGTTCTAACCTTCAAGTCTTCCACAGACATCGGTGTCACCGTCGACCCCTTGGACGGCAGCAGCCTCATAGGGGTGAACCTAGCTGTGGGGACCATCGTAGGCATCTACAGGGGCAGCGTTCTCAGCCCCGGCAGCGAGATGGTGGGAGCCATGTATGTGTTGTACGGCCCCCTCACAACCCTGAACTACTGTCTAGGAGACGGCGTGCACGAGTTTGTGCTCAACGACCAAGGAGAGTTCATCCTTCAGGAGAAGAACGTCGTGATCGGCGGCTCCAAGATATACGCCCCCGGGGCGCTGCGTCGTGACTACCTCCCAGCCCACCGGGAATACATAGAGACCCTGGAGGAGGAGGGGTACAAGCTCAGGTACAGCGGCAGCTTCGTAGCGGACGTACACCAGATACTTCACAAGGGAGGCGTGTTCACCTACCCCGCGTACCAGGGAAGGGAGCAGGGGAAGCTGAGGCTGCTGTTCGAGGTAAACCCCATGGGGTACATCGTCACCCAGGCGGGTGGAGCGGCGAGCAACGGAGAGCAAAGCGTGTTAACGTTGAAGCCCCTGTCTGTGAGTCAGCGTGTACCCGTCTACATAGGTGGGAAGAAAGAAATAGAACTAGTAGAGAGCTTGATGAAAGGTGAATGAATTGAACGGACCGATTCCGGGAAACGAGATGTTCGAGGCCCTGATGGACCAAGACGTGATAATCATGGCGGCAAACGTACGGGTGACCCCGGGCGTCGCCGAGGGCATATTCAGGGCAGCCAAGGACCTTGACTCCGCCGTGATGCTAGAGATCGCGAAGAGCGAGTGCGACGTAGGCGGGGGCTACACGGGGATGTGCCCCGAGGACTACGCCGAACAGATCAAGGCAGCCGCGGAGAAGGTGGGGTTCGACTGCTGGGCGCTACACGCCGACCACATCACCCTGAAGAAGGGTGACGAGAAGGACGTAGCTGACGCTAAGAGGCTCATCGACGCCCAGGTGGAGGCGGGGTTCACTTCATTCGCCATCGACGCATCCTACCTATTCGACGTGGAGGCAGAGGACCTCCGCGTCGCTCTGGCTGGGAACATCGCAGTAACCACCGAGCTGGCGAAGTACATCGAGTCACGGATGAAAGGTACACCCTTTGGACTTGAGGCCGAGGTAGGGGAGATCGGTAAGAAGA
Source organism: uncultured Candidatus Bathyarchaeia archaeon (assembly GCA_964499305.1). GTDB lineage: Archaea > Thermoproteota > Bathyarchaeia > TCS64 > TCS64 > RBG-16-57-9. The sequence continues at coordinate 2,451 of CAZCKR010000048.1, forward strand.
ACGAGCAAGGCCATGTTTTGACGTCTCCTGAGGAGGCCGTCACTTACGTTAAGGCGTTGAACGAGAACGGTGTCTACCCACAGGTGCTGGCCATCGCTAACGGCTCGACCCACGGCAACATCTATGACGAGCACGGCAAAATGGTTGAGCAGGTGTCCATCGACATCCCTCAGACCAAGGCCATAGC
>CAZCKR010000048.1:2737-13520 GCA_964499305.1 uncultured Candidatus Bathyarchaeia archaeon
AGTGACCCCCTCAGCTTATTTACCCGTGGACCATTATCGCGGTCGATGTAAGGAGCGGCGGCACCGTGAACTACGACGAGGCACTCGACTGGCTCTACAACGTGAGGAGGTTCGGCCCCAATAGAAACCTCGGGCCCACGCGGCACATACTCAAGCTGTTAGGCGACCCCCAGAACAGCTTCAGGTCCATCCACGTCGGCGGCAGCAACGGCAAGGGCTCCACCTCCGCCATGATAGCCTCCATTCTCGGGGCGACGGGGGCCAAGGTGGGGCTGTTCACGTCCCCCCACCTAGAGGAGTTCATCGAGCGGGTCAAAGTGGACGACATGGAGATACCCCGGGAGGACGCGGCGAGGCTCCTCACAGAGATACGGCCTCTCTTCGAGGAGATGCTGGGGCTCCCCGAGCCCATGCCCCTCAGGTTCTTCGACGTCGTTACCGCGATGGCGTTCCTCTACTTCAGGGAGAAGGCCGTGGACTACGCCGTGCTTGAGGTTGGGCTAGGGGGAAGGCTGGACGCCACCAACGTGGTGGACCCCCTCGTCTCGGTGATAACGAACATCGGCTACGAGCACACCAACATACTTGGCGACACCCTCCCGGAGATCGCCGGAGAAAAGGCCGGGATAATCAAGCAGGGGAGGCCCCTCGTCACGGCGACCCGCGACGACGAGGTGTTCAAGGTCTTCGGCGAGAAGGCCCAGGAGCTGGGCTCCGAGGTGATCCGTGTCGGCTACGACACGGAGTTCCGCAAGGTGGGCGCCAAGATGTCGGGCATGACATTCGACCTGAGGAGCCGCATGGAGTACAAGGGACTCAAGGTCCCGCTCCTCGGCGAGCACCAGATCACCAACGCCGCGACGGCGGTGGCGGCCGTGGAGGCGCTCAGCCGATACGGGGTCGACGTGCCTGAGCAGGCGGTCCGCGAGGGGCTGCAGGGCGTCTACTGGCCAGCGAGACTCGAGGTCGTCAGGACCGGCCCCACGGTGGTGCTTGACTGCGCCAAGGACGCCGAGGCCACCGAGGCTGTGCGGAGGACCCTCGAAGGGGACGTGGACGCGGGAAGAATCGTCGCGGTGGTCAGCATGTCCAGCGACAAGAACATCCCGGGCATGATCAGGAACATCGCCGCCGTCTCCGAACGCTTCATAGTCACAACCCACAGCGTCATGGGCAGGGCTGCGAGCCCCGATCTCATCGCAGAGGAGATCACCAAGAACGGCAGACCCTACGAGGTCATAGAGGACGAGAAAGCCGCGTTCACCCGGGCCCTGGAGCTCGCCGGCGAAGAAGACACGGTGCTCGTCATCGGCTCCGTTTTCCTAGCCGGCGCCGCGAGAAGCTTCTATAAGCAGGGTTAGCCCTGAAGCAGCCTCGCCGCCTTGACCGCCTCGCCGCTTATCCTTCTCCTCATCATCTCGACGTTATCCGCCAGGGTTCGCTGGGCCTCGTCGTGGTCGTCGATCAAGTGGTCTACTCTGGCGCTCAGGGCGTCCAGGCCGTTCTGGGCGTGGCAGAGGTAACGGCTCGCCCCGGCGAGCTCCATGAAGCCGTCGATCTTTATGTCGTACCCGACGCTGGCCACGGGTGTCCCGGAGAGCCCCGCCAGTATCAGCGAGTGGAGGCGGAGCCCAACCACCAGCCCGGCCTCCGCGGTTAACCTCAGTGCCGCCTCAGGCGACGCCGGCCTTGGCAGCGTCTCGGCGTCCCCGCTCTTCATCAGGTTCAATATCCTGGTTATCTCGAGCCGGTCGTCGTCGGGGGGCACCGTGTGGAAGGGCGCGAACCGCACCGCGTAGCCCTTCGAGATCAGGTGGTCCGCGGCCTTTGCGACCATGTGCCTTATCCTGTTGATCTCGGATGAGGTCAGGGGCTGGTGGTAGCTCCTCCTGTGGTCCAGTGACAGGTGCCTCGGGCATATCAGGGCCGCCGGCTCAGACGGCTTCTCCGTTGTAACCGGCTCCATGTGCAGGGCGCTGTCACCTGTGACCACTATAGGGGTGCGGGTGAGCTGCGTCAACACGCCGCGCGACGGGGCGTCCCGCGTGGATATGAGCGAGGCGCCTCTGAGAAGCAGCCTCGTGACCTCTCGGCCCTTGAAGGAGGACAGGGGCTTCGCGCCGACGCCGAAGAACACGAGGGGCTTCCCCTTGATCGCGGGGAGGGCCATGTGTATGGCCCTGCTGAGGTGGCCGTAGTCGTAGATGGGGGTGCCGCCGGAGACTATGCAGCCGTCGGCCTCCTCGAACACCCTGAGGTACTCCTCCCTGTTCCTGACGAGGCTCCGGGGGCTCCGGAGCTTGACGGCCTCGACGCCGCACACCCTCTCCGTGTACTCTGGGTCGGTTGAGAGGGCGACCAGCTCGACGCCCGGCATCGCCCCGCCGAGGACGTTGCGCAGACCTATGAGTATGGCGTCGTCTCCCAGGTTCCTTGAGCCGAACCAGCCGCCGAACACCACCAGCCGCAAGCCTAGACCTCTAGAGACTCGTATATCTTCACGTGGCGGTCCATGGCCTTCCCGGCTTCGTGGACCTCCTCGACGTGGCGTCTACCCCTGTACCCCTTCTCCAGTCTCTCGTCGTCGGTGAGAAGCCGCTTCACCGCGGCGGAGTAGTCGCCGTCCTCGGCTACGTAGCCGTAGTCCGCCGTCAGGCCGTCGGGGTTCTCCCCGCTGATGATGGGGGTCCCGTGGGCCAGGGCCTCGAGGAAGCTCACGGGGAGGGCCTCGCGGACGCTGGTGTTGACGAGCGCCCAGCTCTCCCCCAGTATCCTGGACTTCTCCTCCTCCGAGACGAAGCCGGTCAGCTGGAGGTTGGGTACTTCGCCGTACCTTTCCCGTAGCTCCCTGTCCCTCGCCTCGTCGTGGCTTCGCCCCATGGCGATGAAACGGACTTCCGGGTGCTCCAGTGCCAGCTTGAAGAACAGCTCCACCCTCTTCTGGGGGTCCCAGCGGGCGAGGAAGCAGGCTGTGGGCCGCTGATTCTTCCGGCGTGTCGTCTCGGGTATGGGCACCGGGTTAGGCAGGAAGCCGGGAGACTTCTCAAAGCCATAGTATCTTCTAGCTTTCTCGGCCAAGAACCATGCCTGCGTGTACAGCGCGTCGGCGCGTCTGCAGGCGGATGAGAGCACGTGCTTCTCCAGCTTGACCCTTGCTCCATGCATGAGGCCCCTGTACCTGGGCTCTACCTCCGCTATCCTCGACCACTCGCGTTCATCGTAGGGGTCCTGGAACGTGATCAGGTGACGCTTATCTGGGGCAGCACTCTGGGCGACGTAGGTGTTAAGGCTCACAGCCTGGCTGTGGTAGACGTCCGCGTCGACTTCTCTGATTAGGTTGATGTAGCTCCGCCTTGATGCGAGGGTCCCTGCGGGCCCCGGAAGCCCCGTGTATGGCTTGTAGCTGAGAACCTTCACGCCGTTCACTGTCTCAACGGCTCCCTGACTTTTTCTTCTTGGTGTCACCACGCAGACTTCGAAGCCCCTATCGGCGAGCCCCTCGCTCAGGGTCTTGGTGACGTAGCCGAAGCCGCCGTGGACCCCCAGCCCGAAGAACTCCGGCGAGACTAAGCAGACCCTCATAGACCACCATTAAGTTTCTAGTAAACCTAAAATATTTGAGTCTATAGTAAGGGTTACTTGGCTGATTGCCTGAAGAAGGGGGTTTGAGGGTGATGCCGGAGGCCAGCCTCGTCGTGCCGGTCCACAACGAGGCGGGGCTTCTCAGGGTCAACACGTTTGTGCTTAGCGAGTATCTTGCGAGGCACTTCAGCAGGTACGAGATAATCCTCGTCGAGAACGGCAGCGTAGACGACACCGGCAAGGTGGCCCACGAGCTTAAACGGACGCTGGACGGGGTCCGGGTCCTGGAGCTACCCGAGGCCTGCCTAGGCGAGGCCCTCAAGGAGGGGGTGAGGTCCGCGGTCCACGACAAGGTGGTCTACTTCCCCATCGACCTCTCCGTCGACCTGGGGTTCATACCGGAGAGCGTGAGACTCCTAGACGACTACAGCCTCGTGGTGGGGTCCAAGCGGCTGAACATAGGCCTGGACCATCGTTCAACGCTCAGAAAGACCCTCAGCAGGGGCTACCACTGGCTCGTGAGGAGGCTGCTCCGCACCGGCCTCACAGACACTACGTGCGTCAAGGCCTACAGGCGTGACTGCTTTCTGGACCTCGCGGCGCTGGTTCCGTCGCGTAGCCAGATATTCGAGACGGAGCTCCTGGTGGAGGCCAAGAGGCGGGGCTACAGCGTCAAGGAGGTGCCCGTGTCTGTCGACGACCGCCGCTCTAGCCGTCAGCCCCTCGGCGTCAAGGTGAGCCTCAAGCTCCGGGACCTTCTCTCCGCGCGTCTGGACGCGGTGGCCCTGGTGTTGGGCTGCGCGGCTCTCCTCGCTGGGCTGGTCTCGCTGGCGGTGTTGACCCTAGGCAAGGTCTTCTCAGGCAGCCCCGGCTTCGTTAACCCCTACTCGTACCTGATCTCAATGCTGCTGGTCACCTCAGGGTTCCAGATAGCCCTGTTCGGGCTCCTCGCGAACCTCATACTCCAGATAAGAAGATCGGTGGAGCCACGGGAAACAGTCAGCCGAGAGCCGGATGAAGAGCACTCTGATCAGGACAACTGATATATTCAGGCTCCATATGCTGCACAGTATGTACGAAGACATCGTAGAGTACCTCCGCCTCAACTACATGAAGTACGCCTGGTCCATCGCCACAGTACTCTTGATCTACACGGTTTACCGCGCCATCGCCGGCGTTCTCAAGAGCAAAGGCCAGGAACTGGAGCTTGAGCCCCACATCCGAAACATCATCAGGCTGATGCTCAGGGTCGTCGCCATAGTCATAGCCACGACGACCGTTTTCAACATATTCGAGATACCCACAAACGTGTTCCTGGGCAGCTCCGCCCTCATAGGCGCAGCCCTGGGCTTCGGCTCCAGCCAGACCATCAACAACATCGTCGCAGGGTTCTACGTCCTCCTCACACAGCCCTTCAAGGTCAAGGACTACGTGAAGATCGCCAACCTGGAGGGTCAGGTCGAGGAGATATCCATCAACTACACCAACCTCTACACGCCCACGTTCAACCTGCTAAAGGTGCCCAACACCCAGGTAATGAACAGCAAGATACTGAACCTGACCCACGAGGGCTACATCAAGTACACCTTCAAGGTGAACTTCGGCCACGATGTCACGGAGGAGCAGACCATGGACAGGATCATCAAGCCAGCCATCGCGGAGTTCCACGACAACTGCGTGAACGGGGAGTTCAGGTGCCCCGAGGCTTACATGGATGCCGTCGACAGGCTCGGCAAGACCTACATGATACGCCTATTCATCCCGAAGGGCGAGGCAAGGACACTGTACACGATGCAGCCGGAGTTGACCCGCCTTATAATGAGGAAGTACGACGAGGTCAGGGCCGTCAAGTAGCGGCTCCTCGAAAATTTAAAATCTTCTCCGATGTACCTAGATGAAGCATTCCGGTGAACTACTTTGGTTAAACCCATCTGGATTGCACGGGACCCGTCATCATGCTCCGGGTGCAGGCGTTGCGAGCTAGCTTGCAGCATGCACCACGAGGGCTGGATGTGGCCCGAGGCGTCACGGATACGCGTCTTCATGCCTTTCCCCGGCGTAGAGGTGCCTCACCTCTGCGCCCAGTGCATGGACTACCCGTGCGTCGACGCGTGCCCCGTCGAGGCGCTGAGCACGGACCCCGACTACGGGGCAGTGATCGTTGATAGGGAAAAGTGCACAAGCTGCGGCAACTGCTTGAGGGCGTGCCCCGGCACCGTGCCGTTCCTGCACCCCGGCGATAACAAGGCGACCATCTGTGACCTGTGCGGCGGCGAGCCCAAGTGCGTCGAGGTATGCACCGAGGCTGGCTACAACGCCCTGACGATAGTGAACGAGGGGCCCAGCATCAACAGGAAGCTGTACAGTAGGAACCCGGTGGAAACGGCGAGAGACCTCGCCGTGAAGATGTTCGGCGAGAAGGGCGAGGAGGTTATCGAGTGAATCCCGGCGGATACGCTGGCAAGTGGCTGGACGTAGACCTTTCCAAGGGCAGGGTAGATGAGTTCAGCTTCCCCTACGAGACCCTTGAACAGTACTTCGGCGGCAGAGGCATAGCCACCAAGATACTGTGGGATCGCGTCGGAGGGAAGTGGAGGGAGCTCAACGGCCTGGACCCCGAGAACCCACTCATATTCGCCACGGGGCCCATGACGGGCATCTACCCCGGCGCCCGCATCTGCGTCAGCGGGAAGAGCCCCATCAGCAACGGCGTCGTAGGCTCGACGGCAGCCACCGAGCTGGCGGTGGAGCTCAGGACCGCCGGGTACGACGGCATCGTCTTCACTGGGAAGTCCGATAAACCAGTGTACTTCCTGGTGACGGACGACGGCGGCGAGATCAGGGACGCCAGCCACCTCTGGGGACTGGACTGCGAGAAGACCCTCATCAAGCTGAACAAGGAGGTCACAGACGAGCTCACCAAGAGAAAGCCCAACGTGGGCCTCTGGAAGGAGCCCGGCACCATGTACATCGGCCCAGCGGGCGAGAACATGGTGCGGAACGCAGCCGTCTGTACCAAGGTGTGCCACGCTGCCGGTTACGGCGGCTATGGTAGCGTCATGGGCAGCAAGAACCTGAAGGCCGTCGCCGCGAAGGGCAGGGGTAGCCTACCGAAGGTGGACGCCCCCGAGGCGTCCTACCTCCTGTGGAGGAAGGCACATGAGGGCTGCATGACCAACACCGTGTTCAGGCGCTGGGGTACGGGGTACTTGGGCTACGGCGTCGGGGCGGACACCAGCAGCGAGCCGGTGAGGAACTGGCAGGAGGAGTGGCACGACGAGAAGACCATGGGTGTCCCCAACTACATGGACCGTTTCTGGGTCAAGGTTAAGTGGGCCGACTTCAACTGCACCACCAACTGCATGAAGGTGAGCTGCGTAAAGTCGGGCAAGTGGAAGGGCGACATCACGGACATGCCCGACTACGAGCTGCAGGCGTACTGCGGCACGAACCTGGGCATCTACGACGCAGGCGACAACATCCACATCGCCACCCTAATGGACAAGCTGGGGCACAGCGGCATCAACGGGCCCAACACCATGGGCTACGCCGCAGAGCTGTACCAGCGCGGCATCCTCACAGAGGAGGACATCGGCTTCAAGCTGGAGTGGGGCGACACCGAGGCGTTCGACAGGCTCGCCCACATGATGGCGTACAGGGAGGGCATAGGCGACGTCCTCGCCGAGGGCACATACAGGGCGGCCCTGAAGATCGCTGAGATGAAGGGCCTGAAGCCTGAGGAGACGATGAAGTACGCGGTGCACGTCAAAGGCATCGAGGTGGGCGCACACGGCACCCGAAGCGACAAGGACTACACCCACGACATGTGCTACGCTGTCAGCGTGCAGGGTGGCGACCACACCAGCACGGTAACGGACGGCTACAGCGACATGAGCGGCTCGGTGTTCCATGACTCAGCCGTGTTCTGCACCTTCACCAGCAGGGGCCCCAGTCAGGAGCTCATCTTCGACTTCGCCAAGGCCATCACGGGTTTCCCTATCACCATCGAGAGCTGGAGGCGGGAGACAGGCCCAAGGATCGTGACGCTGCAGAAGGCTCTGCTCCTCATGGGCGGCCCTGACGTGACATGGGAGCCCATGAAGGATGACGACAACCCGCCCAGGTTCTACGATCCGCTGCCAAGCGGCCCCTACGAGGGGCAGACGACGGACAGGGAGCGGGTGGACATACGCATCCAGGCGTACTTCGAGACCCTCGGCTGGGACGAGAGAGGCATCCCCACCAAGGAGACCCTTGACAGGCTCAACCTTTCAGACGTTGAGCCGCTGATGAAGATGTACCGTCAGTAACTGGTTTCTTTTTTTTCTGTCTTTTTTATCCATCGGATACGATATGAATGTTGGTGCGTTTCGTGGTTTGTTCACTTTTTCCCAATCTTTTTATGCGTCACTATAAATCCAATATGAGTATACTTCTGGTGAACAAATTTGGTTAAACCTATATGGATTGCACGAGACCCGTCATCATGCTCCGGGTGCAGGCGCTGCGAAATCGCATGCAGCCTACACCACGAGGGGTGGATGTGGCCCGAGGCTTCAAGGATACGCATATTCATGCCTTTCCCCGGCGTAGAGGTGCCTCACCTCTGCTCCCAGTGCATGGACTACCCCTGCATAGCGTCTTGTCCGGTTAACGCACTCAGCGTTGACCCCGACTACGGGGCAGTCATCGTGGACCGTGAGAAATGCACCAGCTGCGGCGACTGCATCAGGGCGTGCCCCGGCACAGTGCCCTACCTGCACCCAGGCGACAACAAGGCGATCATCTGCGACCTCTGCGGCGGTGAACCCAAGTGCGTCGAGGTATGCACAGAGGCAGGATACAACGCCCTCACCATCGTCAACGAAGAGCCGAACATCCACAGAAAGCTCTACAGCAGAAATCCAATCGACACCGCTAGGGACCTGGCGGTGAACATGTTCGGCGAGAAGGGAGAGGAGGTAATAGAATGACACCCGGCGGATACGCGGGCAAGTACCTCGACGTCGACCTCACCAAGGACAAGATCAAGGAGGTCGAGTACAGCGACAAGATACTAGAACAGTACTTCGGAGGCCGCGGCCTCGCAGCCAAGGTCCTCTGGGACAAGGTGGGCGACAAGTACCCTGAGCTCGACCCCTTCGACCCAAAGAGCCCTCTGATAGTCTTCACGGGCCCCATGACGGGCATCTACCCTGGCTCAAGGATATGCGTCAGCGGCAAGAGCCCGGTGAGTATGGGCACCGTCGGGTCAACTGCGGCTACCGAGTTCGCGAATGAGATCAAGGAGGCGGGCTACGACGGCGTCACCTTCACAGGCAAGGCCGACAAGCCGGTGTACCTGCTCATCACGGACGACGGAGCCGAGCTAAGGGACGCAGGCCACCTCTGGGGGCTGGACGGCGAGAAGACCCTCATCAAGCTCAACAAGGAGGTCACCGCCGAGCTGACCAAGAGGAAGCCCAACGTCGGCCTCTGGAAGGACCCGGGCATGATATATATCGGCCCAGCTGGCGAGAACATGGTACGGAACGCGGCGGTGATAACGAAGTTATGTCACGCAGCCGGGTACGGCGGCTACGGAAGCCTCATGGGCAGCAAGAACCTGAAGGCGGTGGTCGCCAAGGGCCGCGGCAGCCTGCCGAAGGTGGACGCCCCCGAGTCGGCTAAGCTCCTCTGGAGGAAGACCCACCAGATACTCATAGGTCGCAGCCAGTTCAGGCGTGAAGGCACCGGCTACGCGGGCTACAGCGTAGGCGCCGAGACCAGCTCGGAACCCATTAGGAACTGGCAGGAGGAGTGGCACGACGAGAAGAGCTACGCAGGCCCCATGTTCGAGCACAGGTACTGGGTCAAGAAGAAGTGGGCCGACTTCAACTGCACCACCAACTGCATGAAGATCAGCTGCATCAAGACAGGCAAGTGGAAGGGCGACATCACCGACATGCCCGACTACGAGCTCCAGGCATACTGCGGAACCAACTTCGGCATCTACGACCCCGAGGCCAACATACACCTCGCGACCCTCGCCGACAAGCTGGGGCACAGCGGCATCAACGGCCCCAACACGGCGGGCTACGCCGTCGAGCTCCACCAGCGCGGCATCCTCAAGGACAGCGACTTCGGGTTCAAGCCAAAGTGGGGAGACCCGGACACCTTCGACAGGATAATGCACATGATGGCCAACCGGGAGAAGATCGGCGACGTCCTCGCCGAGGGCACCTACAGGGCCGCCCTCAAGATCGCGGAGATGAAAGGCCTCAAACCCGAGGAGACACTCAAGTATGCTGTGCACGTCAAGGGCATCGAGATCGGCGCCCACGGAACCCGCAGCGACGCCGACTACACCCACGACATCAGCTACGCCGCTAGCGTACAGGGAGGCGACCACACCAGCGTCGCGGTGGACGGCTACAGCGACATGAGCGGCGCCGTGTTCACCGACTCGGCAGTGTTCTGTAACTTCACCTACTACGGGGTGCCCCAGAGCCTGGTCTTCGACTTCGCCAAAGCCATCACAGGGTTCCCGATAACCCTGCACAGCTGGCGAAGCGAGACTGGGCCCAGGATCGTCACGCTTCAGAAGGCGTTCCTGATGATGGGAGGACCCGACCTAGAGTGGGAGCCCGTGAAAGACGACGACAACCCGCCCAGGTTCTACGAGCCCCTGCCCAGCGGCCCCTACAAGGGCAAGACGACGGACAGGAAGCTGGTGGACACGAAGCTGCAGACCTACTTCGAGACCCTCGGCTGGGACGAGAGGGGCATCCCGACGAAGGAAACTTTGGATAAGCTGGACATGGGCTTCCTGGAGAAGAGCATGTCCAGGCTCCGCTAACCTTCCTTTTTTATTCCTTGGACATGGAATAAGCGTTTTTTTGGGCCCGATCGAGAGCTTATGGGGGATTTGTGGCAGATTACTTGATATAAGAGGAAAAAAATTCTGGGCTGGAGATGTTCCTGGTTACTTGGGATAAGCGTTTTGGGGTGCGTTTTTGTGTTCGGTGGACGACGTTTTTGTATATAATTGGATCTGAAAGGGGTGTTTCTGGGGCTCCTTTCGATGGAAGGGGCGTCGGTTCGCCTTTTCTTGTTTCCCCTCGGGTGAGAGTGTTTTTTGGGCAACCTGACGGATCAGTTTTCTTAGTTACATGGAATAACTGAATTGGGATTATCAATTAACATGCGCGTGCAGCGTTAT
>CAZCKR010000049.1:0-11192 GCA_964499305.1 uncultured Candidatus Bathyarchaeia archaeon
GCTTCTGGGGGTCGACCTGAACTGTCCTTCGGCGGCCCAGCTGCTGGACAAATACACGCAGATAAGCTTCGAGGGGCGGGAAGCCGCCGAGAGGCTGCTGAGGATCAAGGAGCGGGTGGCCCAAAACCCTAGGCGGGCGTGGTTCTACGACCTGAGAACAGACAGATGGGTCAGAGGGGACAGGCTCGGCTAGAAGGCCTGCACGGAGTGGGCTATCTGGGGCAGCGTCCTCTCGATGGCGAGCACGGCGCCTTCTGAAGGTCTGACCTCTATTCGAATCTCCTCGTAGGGGTGAGCGTAGACTTCTGGCTGGCTGTTCTGGGCGGGGTCGACGCTGGCCTTGTCCAGCTCTGTGAAGTCTATAGTCAACTTGAAGCGCTCTCCCTGCTCTATGATCTCGTCGCCGTCTCCGGTCACCCTGGTGACGGTGGTTATGGTGCCGTTGCTGTCGTAGACCGAGGCGTGGCACCTTGCGTTGGTGTAGGTGATCACCAGCTTGGAGTCGCTTAGGGAGATGGGGCTGTCGCCCTAGCCGAGCCTGACGTAGAAGGCGGCCTTGGTCAGGCATATGTCGCTCTGGGTGTCGGTGTTGTTGGCGAAGCTGCCGATGACGTCGCTGTCCAGGTATAGCGCGGAGCTGGCCTCGCTGATCCCGGACGAGATCACCGACTGGGCCTTCTCAGCCGTCAGGAAGCCCACGTTGAGCACCATGTCGGCGAACGCGGAGGCAGTGATGACGAAGGCGACGAGTATGATGGCCACCTCGAGCCCCGTCATTCCCCTACGTAATCCTATCGCCTTCAACACTGTGTCTCCGCTGAGTTACTGGTGAAACGGAGCGAATTCAAGCGATTTAAGAAGATGTATGTAACCTGCTGTAACAGAAGCCGTGGCTACCTGTGGTCCTTATTCATATCAGAGGTCTTCACGGGGTTTATCATCATATACTTGAGAACTTTCTCCTCTACCGTCTGCGCTCATCATACATGAGGATTATCGCTTGCTTCCCCGTGTGTCTTACCCTAGGCCGTCGATCTCCGAGTCCAGCGCCTTCTCCATGTCGTCCAGCTTGTCTCTTATCCACCTCTGCAGCTCCTCGGTCTTCCGGACCCTCGCGTTCCACTTCCTCATGTTGATGTTCTTGACGACGGCCTTCCGCACCGTGGTCTGAAGCAGGTTGGGGTCTAGGGCGTCGAGCTCCACGGCTCTGTCGCCGTGCTCCTCCAGGAAGCTGTCGGCTCGGGCGTCGCTCATCTTCACGGGCATCGGGGGTAGGCTGTATTTCTTTATCTGGTCGTCTGTGAGGGCGATCCTTTGAACCGTGAAATCCTTTGCCCCGTACTTCTCGAGACGCTTGGACAGGTCCCTCTCGATGTCAACGCCGCTGGGGTCGAAGTCCCCGAAGTAGAGCACCACCGTCGGCTTACCCCCGAGCTGGTTCGTTATGTACCTCGACATCTCCTGCACGAAGCTGAAGCTCGGGTAGCCGCGGGTCGGGAAGGTGCGTACGCTGAACCTGTTGGCCTCCCTGCTGACGAGGCGGCTGAGGGCGTCCTTCTCGAGGCTGATCATCACGTTCTTCGGCTGGTCGTCCCACATGGGCATGGTGAAGCTCTTCCAGCTGTCCTGAAGGGTCGTTATCTTCTTCTTCAGGTACTCCTCCGCCGAGTTATAGCCCATGTCGCCCCTGCCTAGAACCCGCCTGCTCCGGTCCTCCAGACAGTTGATGGGGACGTCTCCGTCCTCCCTTGCCTTCACCATTATCCTGCTGAGCCGCTTGTAGCTGTTGATGGTGTTGGGGATGAGGAGCCTGCTGACGAGACGGTAGTATAGCTGCCTCAGCGTGATCGCAGTGTCGTACTGCTGGAATATGTCTAGGGCCGCATCTACGATCTCGTCGTAGCTGGCCGGGCTACCGTCCATCACGGATACTATACATGAGACGATATATTGGGTTTTCTTCGAAAAACAGTTATAAAAAGGGGGTTTAGGTGTGTTTACAGGCCCTTTAACGCGTCAGCTATGTACTCTTCCTTCGTTTTACTCTTGTTATCTCGCAGAGTCTGTTTTAACACGGTGGCGTAGTCGCCGAGCCAGTCGAACTTGTTGCAGCCGTCGAGCTCGCCGCACTGGCTGCATAACGGGTAGCCTCTCTCGTTTGCACAAGACCTTATGGTGCAGTCTGGGGGGCCTCCCCCCTTCTCGCAGCCCTGGCAGTTTGCGTACTTGGTCATCCACTCGAGGGTCTTCTCCGTCTCGGCCCAGTTTATCTCCGCCCCGCCTGGGACCATGGGCGCCCACTCCTTGATGCCGTAGCCCGTGATGTAGTTCTTGGTCTTTCCCGCGGTCTCCGCGATGGTGCCGTTGCCCAGCACGCATGTGCCGCAGGTTATGCCGCACGGCCCCGCCTGATCCTTAACGATGTTGAACGCTTCCTCCTGCATGGCAGCCATGTCTAGCATTTTCATTTATTAAACATTTACAAATGGTTTGAAGGCAGGGATGCGTGAAACTGCAGGGCTTTCCTGCAATGACTTTAAACCCCAATCCACTCAATATTCGTGACCAGCATGGCTTCACTGCCGCTCGTAGCCAAGGCCGCTGGAGGTCTCCTATCGGTCACGGGGGCCGCCGTCTGCGTCTTCTGGTACTTCTTCTGGGGCAGGAACTATGACGATGAGCTGATCACATACGGCCCATACGCGTATGTGCGTCACCCATTCTACTCTGGGTTCCTCTCGCTCGCCGTCGGCCTAGCCTTGGTTCTCCCCGTCTACGAGACCAGGCTGCTACTCGTCTTCACCCTGGCCGTCATAGTCGTATACGTGCCCAAGGAGGAGGAGGCCCTCGTGCGGCGGTACAATAAACGATACTTGGACTACATGGAGAAGGTGAGACACAGGCTCGTACCGGGCGTCTACTAGTAGATGGTGCCTCTCTCAAGGTATACTTGGGCTATGTCGGCGACCAGCTCTCTGTTCTCCTCAAGGCATTGCCATCCCCAGTCTCTCGCAGCCATGCCAGAGTCCCTGAACTCCTCCCAACGCTCGTGGAACCATTTAGTGAAGTGATAACTCTCGTAATACAGGGTTCCCGGTTTCCCCCTTCTCCTTGGTTCACATGTGTTCTGATGGGCCTCGTCCTCTAGCCAGGGGAACCCGATGAACACGTGTCCAAACCCCTCCATAAGAACCTGCTCTATCCCCCTAACAGCTTCTAGCAGCTCCACATCGGTAAAACGGAGTGATCTCCTTTTATACAGGTCTTCGCTTAGCCGTTGAACCAGCGTTTCTCTTTTCTCCTCTGTGAAAGGCTCAGACATTACCCAGTGGGCCACCTCATCTGCTACGATGCCTAGCGCCGTCGACGCGTTAACCACCTCGTCGGGGTGGCTCCAGCCTACGACCCATGCCTCTCCGCCCCACTTCCTCGCCGAACAGTTTGGGTACTTGTTGTCCACTATGTAGTATTCGACGTGCGTTAACCCAGTCTCTCCACGTAGGGTGTTCTCCACCCTTTCAAGCACATTAGGGAACCCTCTTACCTCATCCTGAAGCCTTAGAGCGATCTCGTTCAACTCGTTCTTTCGTTCATCTGCCCAGAATTCTTCATAGAGCCTCGCGGCTCTGCGCAGAGCGTCGATGGACTCGGCCGTTGATTTAGGTAGATCGCCTTGGACCAGCCCCTTCTCATCAGCCATCAAGGCTAGGTGACTCCACCCGTCAAGAGAATCAAGGAACCCCTTCAAGCCGTCGCACAGGTACGTCTCACGCATCAGGGATTGTTTATGCTCCTCAGCTAGGAGCGGCGGGCTTGATTTTCGGAGTGCAGCTGCAACTGTTTCTGTGTATGGATAATAATTTTTCAGCGCACCCAGCTCATCCCCTGTCAACCCACTCAGTACTCGTCTACAGGCTTCAGTGACAGAGAGGTCTTCCCGCGACAAATCGGTGCCAGCCCGCTCCATGATGGCTAGGACGTTTTCACCGAACGCGAACTTGACCTGAACGCCGTGGGCTCCGCTCATTGTATCATAATGAACTAAACCTGTTCAGATAAAAGGTTAAGACGTACTTAGAAACGTCCTTCAAAGCCTTAGGAAAGGCTGCCGCCAGACCGTCTCCATTCGTCTACCCGTAAATGCCCTCGATGTACTCCCTCGTCCGTGGGTCGTCAGGCTCGTTGAAGAACTTCTCCGCGTAGTTCTGCTCCACAAGCTCACCCATGTACATGAAGACGGCGTAGTCGCTGAGCCTCCGCGCCTGCCTCAGCGTATGCGTCACCATGATTATAGTGTAGTCGACGCTCAGCCGACGCAGCAGCGCCTCTATCCGGCCCGCCGATATAGGGTCCAGCGAAGAGGTGGGTTCATCGCACAGCAGCACCTCGGGCTCCACGGAGAGCACCCGCGCCAGGTTCAGCCTCTGCTGCTGTCCTATGGAGAGGTTCGCGGCGGGCTCCTTCAGCCTGTCCTTGACCTCCTCCCAGAGACCCGCCGAGCGGAGGCACCGCTCCACCAGCTGGTGCAGCTCCTCCTTGTCGCCGTTTCCATGGATCTTGGGGCCGTACGCCACGTTGTCGAAGATGGACATGGGCAGCGGGTTGGGCGTCTGTGTGATGAGGCCCAGCTTCCTCCTGAGCTCCGTGACCTCCACGTCGTCGCCGTAGACGTTCACCCCGTCCACCAGGACCTCGCCGGTCACCTTGACATCGCTGTATATCTCCAGGAGCCTGTTCATGCTCTTCAGCAGGGTGGTCTTGCCGCACCCCGAGGGGCCTATCACCGCGGTTATCATTTTCCTCGGCACCACGGCCGAGACGTTTCTCAGCGCGGCTACCTTCCCGTAGTAGACGCTGAGGTCCCGGACCTGGATTACTGGGTCGTCTATCATCTTGTTCACCTCACCACGTACCTCATCAACCTCTTTGAAGACCAGCGCGAGAACACGCTGAGCCCCAGCACCATGAACAATAGTATTATCCCGGAGGCGTAGGCCCTCTGCTGCACCTCAGGGATGGGGGTCGAGAGCTGGAAGAAGACCGCGAGCGGGAGGGTGGCCACGGGGTCCATGAGGGACGAAGGTATGTTGTCCGTGTATCCGGCCGTGAGCAGCACCGCGGCCGCGTCGCCTATCGCCCTGCCGAACCCTATGAGCACCGTCGTGAGTATGCCGGGCAGCGCCTGCCTGAGGACCACCCGGGTGGCCGTCTCGAACCTGGTGGACCCCAGGGAGAACGCCGTCTCGCGCAGCCTGTTGGGCACCGTTCTCAGCACCTCGTCCATGCCGCGGGTCATCATGGGGAACTCGAAGAGCGTCACCGTCAGTATGCCCCACAGCAGGCTGGCTCTCGCCCTGAAGTATATCATGACCGTGAACGCGAAGGCGCCGTAGACTATCGAAGGGATCCCGCAGAGCGCGTCCAGCATCCTCCTAGTGTAGCTGGTCCTCCTCGACTCGCCCGCGTACTCGTAGAGGTATATGGCTATCGGGACGCTGACCAGCACGGAGAGCACGGTGGAGCCCGTAGCTAGATACAGGGAGCCTACGATGGCGTTCAGTATCCCCCCCTCTTTTCCCAGGTAGTACCCGCCCTTGGGGGTCTGCGTGACCATGGCGAGGCTCAGCGCCCCCAGGCCCTTGCCGAGGACGGTCAAGAACATCGAGAGGAGGCTCCCCACCACGACGAGGATAGACCCCGACATGAGGACGACGAACACGCGCTCCTCCATCCGCCTCCTGCCTAGCTTGTCCATCTCGTTATCCTCCTCTGTGTCACCCTCGCCATGAGGCTGAACCCTCCCACCAGCACCATGAGTATAAGCGCCGCGAACATGAGCGCAGAGTCGTAGAGGGGCAGGGACATCATCTCCCCGTAGTTGTTGGCTATGAGGCTGGGGAGCGTGTACCCCGCGTCGAAAAGCGAGCCGGGGACCTGAGCCGTGTTGCCCACCACCATCAGCACCGCCATGGTCTCGCCGAAGGCCCTGCTGAAACCGAGCAACACGGCGGACAGGATGCCCGTGCTCGCCCTCCTCATCACCACGTGCTTCACGGTCTCCCACCTCGTGGCGCCGAGGACGAACGACGACTCACGGGCCTCGAAGGGGACCGCCCTCAGCACCTCCTCGGACACCGAGATAATTATGGGGAACACCATGATGGCCAGGACAACGCCGGCGGAGAGGACGCAGTAACCCATCGTAGACGCGCCGAACCAAGGCGCAACCCTGTCTCTGACGCCTGGAACCACGTACGAGACGCCCCAGAGACCGAAGATGACTGAAGGGATGCCTGCGAGAAGATCGATCAATGGCTTGACGACGCCCCTGACCCGGGGGGAGGCGTACTCCGACAAGTATACGGCGCTTAGTATGCAGACGGGGTAAGCCAACGCCATAGCCGTGACCGTCACCATCACGGTCCCCACTATGAAGGGATAGAACCCAAACTCCCCCCTCAAAGGGAACCACGAGCCGCCGAAGAGAAGGTCGACGATGAACGCGCTGCGAAGGATCGGGACAGACTTGAGGAAGAGCATTGAGGCGATGACCAAGACCAGGGACACCGAGGCGAGGGTCAGACCCTTCATCGCCCTGTACGAGTACCTGTCGACCCGGTCCCTGTCCAACACATGCACCTAGCCTTCTAGCTTAGCCAGCTCATCCCCCGCCGCCGCCTCTGACACTGGGACGTAGCCAGACGCCTCTGCGTACTCCTGGCCCTCAGTGAGCACCCATTTCACGAAGTCCAAGGTCGCGCCCTGGAAACCTTCCTTTGTCACCAGGTATAGGTCCCTCGCCGGAGGAGAAGGGTACGTCCCGTCCCTGATGGCCGTGATTATGTCGCCTCTCTCGTCGTAGAAGCCCTCGCTCTCATCAATCAGCCCGTCACCGTCTATGTCCAGAGGCACCACGCAAACACCCTTGACCGCTTTCCCCGACTCCATGTCGTAGGCGTAGTTCACGTTGTTGTACCCGATGGAGAGGGAGTCCGTCTTCACCGCCTCCGCCAGGCCTGGGTCGCCGAATATGCCTACCCCCAGGAGGTCCTCCTGATTGTATCCCATGTACTTGGCGATGGTGGCCGCCGCGCCGCAGGCGTCCGACCTCGTGTACACGTTGATGCCGTCCGTCACCTCAGGCCTGTCGACGAGCTGCCCCCACGTGGTGACCTCGCCAGTGATGAAGACTCCCCTGAGCTTCTCGGCGGTCACCCCCTTGGCGAGCAGGTCGCTCAGCACCGGGTTGTCGCCGCTCACCGTTACGACGACGGCGTCCCTCGCGACGGCAACCCAGAAAGCCCCCTTATCGATCTCGGCCTGGTATATCTCCCGGGAGACCATGCCTATGTCCACGAGCTCGGACAGGGCGTCGGTCATCCCTTTCCCTGCGCCCCCCGCGGATATCTCGAACTTGACGCTGGGGTGCGTCGCCTCGTACTGGTCACTCCACTCGATCATCAACGGGTATAATGCAAACGCCCCTGAGACGGCGGCGGTCTCTTTCCCGGGCTTGGCGAGGAGGCTGTAGGCCACGAGGCCTACTATGAGTATCAGCGCCGTGGCTCCGACAATTTTTTTATCCAAGGCTGTTCTTGTTTTATCCTTTGACCTCTATATATATGTTTTTGGTATTCTACCAATATACAACCAATAACTATGTGGCCCGGATCGGCGTCTGCAAGACACTGGACGGTAAAAAAGTTCAAGGGCTGAGCCTGACAGTTGTTTTATTTCTCAAGGACGCCATCTACACCTGATGTCCGACGACATGGTCAAGTACTACAGGGACCGCGCCAAGGAGTACGAGCAGATATACGAGTGGAGGGACCCCCGCCGCCAGAAGGAGCAGGACCGCCTCGGCGAGGAGCTAAAGCAAGCGTTCAGAGGCCGAAAAGTCCTAGACATCGGCTGCGGCACGGGGTACTGGGCGGAGCGCTTCAGCGAGACCGCGGAACGAATAACGGGCATCGACATCAACGAAACAGTCCTGGAGATAGCCAGGTCCAAGATGTACGGCTGCCCCACCGAGTTCATGCAGATGGACGCCTACAGCATGGAGTTCCCGCCTTGCACGTTCACCGGCGCCCTGGCGTCGTTCTGGCTCAGCCACGTCCACAGGGAGGACATGGACGTCTGGATAGAGCACATGCACAGTATGCTGGCCCCCGAGGCTCGGGTGTTCATCGCCGACAACACGTACATCGAAGGCGTCGGCGGCAGGCTCGTCACCAAAGACGGCGACCCCGACACCTACAAGCTCAGGACGCTCAACGACGGCAGCCAGCACCTCATAGTGAAGAACTACTTCACCGCGGAGGGGCTTGTCGAGCTGTTCAGCCGCCACACAGACGGAGTCACAGCCTGCGACGTGTTCCACGGCAGATGCTTCTGGTGGATAAGCTATCAGCTAGAGAAATAGGCGAGCCCTAGATGGGCTCGAACTCTGATTTGGGGGCTCCGCAGAGGGGGCACTCCCAGTCGTCCGGCAGGTCCTGGAAGGCGGTGCCCGCCGGGTAACCGTTCTCCGGGTCGCCGACATCAGGGTCGTAGACGTAGCCGCAGACCTGGCACTGGTATTTCTGAGACATGGAGAAGCAAAAGTCACCGGGTTATATAAAACCGCGGCCGCTGGGCGGCATCCAAAACGATAATATGAGCCACGCAGCAGGTACCACTGATGCTGTCGGAGAGGGAGGCCGCCAAGTACCCGTTCCTCAAGGCGGGGCTGGAGCTGGTGGATGGGCTCGGCCTCCAGCTGGACGACCTCACCGACCCAAACTACGGCAAGACCCTGGACAGGGCGGCGGAGCGGGTGAAGGAGGCCATAGTGCAGGGCGTCGTCTCAGCCAGGCTGGTCGACCCTCTCACGGAGCTCCTGAGCTACCCCGTGGCCGTCATGTACGTCACACTCGTCGGCGAACAGTTCCTCAGCCGACGTTTCGCCCTGGCCGAGGCGGTCCGAGCCTACAACCTCCTCCAGGAAGAGTACGAGGAGAAGATCACCCAGATAGCGTTGGACGAGTTCGGCTGGGACATCAGACGAGACCCGGAGAACATCGACGGCGTACCCCACACCCTCAAGCTGGTCTACCCTGACTACCTGAGGGCCGCCTCCTCTTTCCACGAGGCCAAGTGGAAGCTCGTGAACAGGAAGATGGAGAACGGCCTCGTCTGCCTCACGGGGGTCGAGGCCGCACGGCTCCTCCAGGTGGAGGTGGAGCGTTGGGTGCGGGAGCGGGTGTCGACGCCGTCCAGCTTCACCCTCCCGGAGCCCCTGCAGGCGAGGCTCGACGACGTGAAGAGGGTCTTCGAGGAGAACCGGGGGAGGCTGGGCGGCAGCCAGCTGCCAGACGAGGTCATCGACGAGGCGTTCCCGCCGTGCATGAGGTACTGTCTGGAGGGGCTCCTCGCGGGGAGACGGGCCAGCCACATGGAGAGGTTCGGCCTCACGTCGTTCCTCGTGAACGTCGGGATGCCCGTCGACGACATGGTGCAGCTCTACACGAGCGTCACCGACTTCGACGAGAGCCTCACCCGCTACCAGATAGAGCACATCGCCGGCCTCAAGGGCCACCGCACCAAGTACACGCCCCCCACGTGCAGCACCCTCAGGACCCACGGCATCTGCCGCAACATGGACAGCATATGCGAGACAGTGAGCCACCCCCTCGGCTACTACAGGAGAAAGGTGCGGCGACTGGAGCGGCAGAGAGAGCAGCGGGAGGCTGAACCCTCAAATACCACCGCCCAACAATAACAGAGACTGGTATGCGGGAACTCACGGAGGAGAAGAGGCAGATGCTCAAGAGCATAGGGCTCCACTACTGCAGGCACTACGAAAACGTCGTACGCTTCAACGCACAGTTGTGCGGAAAATGCCGCTATTGCACCTACCCCGCGAGGTAACCTGTTTTAAAACCCTTGGGACTATTCAATAGCCATGGATGAGGACTGGGGAAGCCCAGGGTTCGTGGAGGACCAGTTCAGGCGGTGGTACGCCCGGAACAGCGACACCGTACCCGCCCCCATAGACATAGCGCACAGGGAGTTCGCTTTCCTCACCTTCCGCGGACGAACCATGTACCGCCACAATCGGCTCCCCACCATCGACGAGCTTCGACGATACCTCAGGGCCAACGCCCCAGCCCACAGCTACCACAGCAGCGGCTACTACGACGACCCCACCGCCGACATGGCCCGCAAGGGATGGAGGGGCGCGGACCTGGTCTTCGACATAGACGCCGACCACTTCGACCTCCCCTGCCAGAGGACGCACGACAGGTGGTGGTGCAGGAACTGCGACAACCACGGCACGGGACACCCCCCCGAGATATGCGAATGCGGCAAGGCCCAGTTCGAGACGGAGACCTGGCTCTGCGAGCGGTGCCTCCAGGCCGCCAAACACGAGGCCCAGAAGCTCCTCGACATACTCATACAGGACTTCGGCGTAGGCACCGACGAGCTGACCACAAACTTCAGCGGCAACAGGGGCTACCACGTCCACGTCCACAGCGACGGCATGATCCCCCTCGACCAGCAGGCCCGCCGCGAGATAGTGGACTACATAATGGCTACAGGGCTCGAGGCCGAGTACCAGGGCTTCAGCCAGAGAAACAGGGGTACACGTCCCACCTTAGCCGAGGGGGGGTGGAGGGGCAGAACAGGCCGAGCCCTATACGACTACATCCAGGAGGTCGAGCCCGAGGATGTGAAGTCTATGAAGCTCAGCCGGAGAGCCACGAAGAGCATCATAGAGGACAGAGAGCGGGTGCTCAAGACCCTAATGGAAAAGCATCCCAGCAACGTCACCAGCCTCATAGACCCCAAGAGCCTGCAGGCTGTTCTGGAGAGAGCCGTGAAGCTCCAGGCGTCAGAGATCGACACCGTCGTCACCACCGACGTCCACCGCCTCATCAGGCTGCCCAGTACCCTCCACGGCAAGACAGGGTGGCAGGTCCAGACCATACCTTACGGCTCCCTGCCCGACTACGACCCCCTCAACAGGGCGACCGTGATAACCGGAGACCCGGTGCGGCTGGAGTTCAGGTGGGCCCCCAAAATAAAGATAAACGACGTGATGTACGGACCATACGAGGACGAGGAGGCTGAGCTCCCCCTAGGCGCCGCCCTCTTCTTCCTATGCAAGAAAGGAGCCAGGCTGAAACGATGAGCGACAGGTACGAGAGACT
>CAZCKR010000049.1:11292-13276 GCA_964499305.1 uncultured Candidatus Bathyarchaeia archaeon
CAGAATGCGGTAAACCTAATAAGGAGAGGTATAGCTAAGCTGGTGGATATAGAGCCATGAAAGTACCGAGGACCATCAGGACCTACTGCCCGAAGTGCAAGACACACACAGAGTTCGCCGTCTCCATCTACAAGGCCGGGAAAAGAGCGGGCGCTAAGAAGGGAGAGCGCAGGCAGGCCGTCCGCAAGAAGGGCTACGGTGGCCAGAGGTTCCCGGAGCAGCACAACCAGGCCAAGGTCACGAAGAAGCAGTCCCTCATGCTCAAGTGCAAGGAGTGCAGCTACACGTTACAGCGTAAAGGGATGCGGCTCAAGAAGCTGGAGGTAGTATAGCTTGGCCGAATGGGAGCACCTCATACCTCGACCAACGTCACGGTTCCTGCGCGTACGGTGCATAAGCTGCGAATCTGAGCAGATATTATTCAGTCACAGCAGCACCCAGGTCCAGTGCCAGACTTGCGGAGAAGTTCTCGCGGAGCCAACGGGCGGTAAGGCCAAGATCAACGCCGCCATAATATCTGTTTTAGGGTGATTTAGATGAGTCTAGGGCGAACTGAGTGGCCGGAGGTCGGCGAACTCGTCGTTGCGACGGTACACCGCGTAGAGAGCTACGGCGCCTACGTCGGTCTCGATGAGTACGTGGGCAAGGAGGGCCTCCTACACATCTCTGAGATAAGCAGCAGATGGGTGAGGAACATCCGGAACCACGTGCGGCAAAACCAGAAGGTCGTCCTACAGGTACTCAGGACTGACCCGGGGAAGGGGCAGGTTGACCTCAGCCTGAGAAGGGTGAGCAAGGACGAGAAACGTAAGAAGATCGAGTCCTGGAAGAAGGAGCGGAAGGCGGTAACCCTGCTCACGCAGGCAGCCCAGCAACTCAACACGGACACCGAGGCCCTCTTCGATGGAGAGGGGGCGAAGCTGGTGGACCACTACGGCAGCCTATACGAGGGACTCGAGGCCGCCGCCAAGAACGGCACGGACGCCCTCAAGGAGGCCGGCGTAGAGCCCAAGGCAGCCGAGGTGCTCAGCGAGATCGCCAAGGAAAAGATTGTCATAAGAGGCGTCACCATACAGGGCGTCCTCGAGGCGTCGACCACGTCCAGCTACGGAATACAGGAGATAAAGGACTCGTTCCAGAAGGCTGAGGAGGTCGCCCAGGATAACGACGCCGCCATCAACATATCCACTCTGGGTGCCCCCAAGTACAGGATCCAGCTTACGGCGGAGGACTATAAGAAAGCCGAGTACGCGCTCGACAAGGTGGTCAAGTTCGCCGAAAAGGCTTGGGAAGCCATCGACGGCAGCATCTCGTTCACGAGGGAGTAGCGCCGATGGTGTGGCTTCTGAGGCGATGCACCAGCTGCAGCCAATACACGCTTAAAGACAGCTGCCCGCGGTGCGGAGGCGCCGCGGAGTCGCCTCACCCAGCCAAGTTCTCCCTCGACGACAAGTACCGCAGGTACCGCATCCTCATGAAGAGGATGGCTGAGAGAAAACAGCAGTCGCGGTTACACGCGACACGTCCTTGATTTAAAATTTTCTTTCTCTTGGAAAGGCTTTTTATCGTCCAGTTCCCCTTGTTTTTTCGATCACCATGACAAAGACTTATGTTCGAATCTATGGCCCGCCGCTTCTGAAAGCCATCAAGGCTCTGGAGGGCGTCGCCGTAGACATGTCGAAGGCTACAGAGGTAAAGTTCAGCCACAAGTGCGTACCTTACCCGACGAGGCTGCAGAGCGACAAGAGAGACTGGAACAACTACCTGAAGAACCTGAAGAACACGTACACTGACTGCTACGAGCCCCAGAAGATAATCAGCGACGCCAGCATTACCCTGGGCGAGTACGACTTCATGTTCGAGTGGACCGAAAAGCCTACGATGAAGAAGATCCAAGGCCTCATCGAGAAGATCGACGGGGCTCTGGGTGACCTGGGTGTTCACTACTCGCTTACAACCGAGTAGAAACCATTTTTTAATCGAA
>CAZCKR010000050.1:0-4575 GCA_964499305.1 uncultured Candidatus Bathyarchaeia archaeon
GCTGTCTCATTGGTGGCTGGGATAAGTGTCACTAGTTCTAACCCCACAACTCAAAACATTTACTTTTATGGTTCAATCCTTTTTGCTATCTCATTCATGGTTTCACTGGTTTTGACCTACAAAAATAACCGTCTTGGGGCCATTCTTTTCTCAATTATAGCTATCATTGAGCTACTACTAAACATAGATAATATAACAAACATCGATTACATACCATCTCTTCTATTTTGGAGAGTATTTGGAATCTATTTAGCATACAAAACATACATCGAAATTAAAGACAGTACATCAAGAGAGCGTTAACATCTATCCGCGTATCCTCATAGGCTACAGCAAGTCAATGAAAAAGGAATCACCAGATTGTCTCTGGGAGGTACATTAACCCGAAAACCATTATATCATATAACAGATGCGTGGCATATACCTGCAAGAAGCCGCGCCTCAAGTAGATAGCCCCCAAAAATGAGCCACTCACAAAATGCGTGAAGAAATACTTTACCGTATTCAACGGGGAGGCTGACAAGACGTTCGACAAGTGGATGGCGCCGTTTAGAACACCAAACAAAGGAATCATGAAGACATCGAGCCTCGCCTCCTTCGGGCCGCGTGCGTATCTCAGGAGATCCATGAACCTCGGCCAACCCTGTATCAGTCCGAGGGTGATGAAATAGGGGAACACCCTCAAGCCAAGCTCTTCTAATAACGCTGAGATGGGTGTGAAAGCGATTAGAGAAGGCAATATGTCATCGCCCGATTCGTTGATTCTTTCATCGAGGGTAGACGTCAGCTCAGGGTCTAGTAGGTAGTAGAGTGATAACAGGATCACTAGCAATAAGAAGGCAGAGACCACAACTTGTAAGCCACTTTTAATTGACTCACATTTCTTCGAGTCTTTCACCATTGAGCATCTACATAAACGCTCAAAATAATTTAAACTATCTTTATAGCGATGCAAAATTTGGTAATAGACGACGCTTGAAATTTATTACTTGGATTACTTTTCTCTATAAGGAAGCTGAGCGTAGGCAAAAGAAGGTAAGGGAGAAGATACGTGAGGTCGATTGTGTAAGAGGCGGGAGTGGATAGGTGTTAGAATGGATTGACATAGTTGAGGTGATGGTTATTGTCGCAATACTCATGTTTGTAAGCATAATGATTCTGGAATGGAAAAGGAGGAGGGAATGGAAACATGAGTATGGATGGTATCGTAGGGGTTCGGATGGTGTAAATGCTAAAGCACATTACTTTCGTTTTGGCGGTGAATCTGTGCCCTCCGTGTCGTTTGTCCGATATTATTCTCTCTGCAAGGGAAAGTACTTAGACCCTTTGGGAAACTGGGAAAGAATAGAAGACCCAAGTCTCGATGTTATGTGTACAAAGTGTATGGATTTATTAGTGCGAAAAAGAAGCCAGCGGAGAGGCGAGCTCAAGGGTGTGGGTGATGCTAGGGATTTGGATGATCATAGCCACGTTATTAAAAAGAGTTAATAAAATAGGCGGCGGGTCAGTTATTCGGGTTCAAACAGTTGCCCAACGTCTTCGTCGACCACGAGGTGTGTGAAGGACACGGGCTGTGCGCCGAGGCATGCCCCGTCGAGGTGTATGACCTAGTCGAGATAAAAGGCGAGACCAAGGCTCAGCCCACCCGCGCCAACGACTGCATCCTGTGCATGGCATGCGTCAACGCCTGCCCGGTGGGCGCCATCACGGTTGAGGAGTGAAGAGCCCTCCCCTTCTCTAATAAACAATATCTGTATCCTACCCGTCTCTTTGCATATGAAGAGAACTCTAATCGCCCTAGCCGCGTTTTTAATCTGGTCCGCGTACTACGTCTGTCCAGCGTACTCGGCGGGGAGGCTGTCGGTGAACATAGCCGTGGAACCCAAACCATTACATGGACAGTTGAACGCCGGTGAGACCTACTTCTTCAACATAACCGTGGCCAACGACGGCCTGTCGATAGCGCCTGGGCAGCCAACTGAGGAAGACCCGTCGATACTGTACACGGGCTACCTGAACACAGTGGTGGACGTCAACTGGAAGGCATCCGGCTCATATGACTACGGGGAGTCAACCACGGGTTACTCGAGTCAGCTAGACGACATGGGCCTCACCAACGTCCTCGAGGTCCCTGTCAACGGCTCCATTGTGTGGGATTCATTCAATCACACGTTCGTGAGAGACGCGTTCGACTTCGGCGTGAAGCCGTACGAGACCCTGGAGGTAATAGTCAAGGCCAGAATCTACTTTGAGGTCTATAACGTCTCCGTCGGCGTGGACGCTTCTCGTCGTGGGCCCTTGGCCGCGGAGGCCTCGATAACCCTGAAACTTCTGGACGACACGAAGGTGAAGTACGTCGAGGGGAAGTATATCGACATGGCGTCGGAGGTGGAGCCATTGAAGGCCGTCGCCGAGGCGGAGCACCTGAACGTGTCACGTTTCATGGGCTACCTCGCCGACATGAACCAGAGCATCGAGGCCGGGGACTACTTCTCGGCGCTGAAGACGTACTCCAAGTACGACGACAAGTATAGGGCTCAGCTATTATCCTCGCTCACCGAGGAGGCGTCCACGTCATACGGTAAGACTCTGTTGATCAGCCGGCTGGAGCAGGAACATGACTTCCTGAACATCACCTACAGCATCCTTGAGGACAAGTACGTCTCGCTGTCTCGCACCTACCAGGCGAAGCAGGCCGAGCTGGAGGCGGCCAAGCAGAGCCTCTCCACGGCCATCACCGGCGTCTTCCTCGCCTCCATAGCGTTTTTCTTCGTGGGCCGCAGAAGCGTGAGCAGG
Source organism: uncultured Candidatus Bathyarchaeia archaeon (assembly GCA_964499305.1). Lineage (GTDB taxonomy): Archaea > Thermoproteota > Bathyarchaeia > TCS64 > TCS64 > RBG-16-57-9. The sequence continues at coordinate 2,797 of CAZCKR010000050.1, forward strand.
GGCACCCGTCTCGGTGAGCAAAACGTCGGCATGGAGGGTGAGTCACGTGACTCTGAACCTGGTGTTCGTTGAGGCCGCCCTCGAGCTCGTGCCAGCCGAGATACTGGGTCACCCGTCTGTGCGGCGGAACGCCAAGAGGCGCGGCAAACGGCCTGAGGAGACCCTCCTGGACCGCAGCCTGCACCACTACGCCATGACCGGCCTGCCGGGCCAGGAGAAGAGGGGGCGGCCGGATATACTGCATGTGTGCCTCCTCGAGGCCATGGGGTCGCCCTTGAACAGGACGGGTAACCTCAGGGTCTGGGCCTCCACCCAGCGGGGCTACATCATCGAGATCGACCCCTCGACCAGGCCCCCGCGTGACTATAACCGTTTCAACAGCCTCATGGAGCAGCTCTTCCTGGACGGCAGCTCCCCTCCGGGCGTCGAGACGCCTTTGCTCAGGCTCAGGACGCTGAGCCTCAGGGAGCTCATGGACGAGCTGAAACCCAGCAGGGTGGTGGCGCTCACGAGCCACGGCTCTCCGAGCTCCTTCGCCGCGGCCGCCGAGGGGCTCAGCGGCTCCGGGAGTCCAGCGGTCTTCGTCGGCGCCTACCCGAGCGGCCCCATGGATGAGGAGACGCTGGCTTTGGCGGATGAGGCGCTGAGCGTCTACCCTGAACCGCTTGAGGCGTGGACCGTGGTCTCCAGGCTGCTATACGAGTGTGAGAGGAGGCTAGGCCTTCTTTAGCCTCTCCGTGAGCTCTGTGAGGCTCCCCAAGGCGTCTTCGCCCATGGCATTGCCCGTCCTGTCGAGGTGGTACGCTTCTATCCCTATGCTCTTGGCGGCCAGGTAGTCGTACGTGTAGTGGTCGCCCACGTGGATCATCTCATGGGGCTCTATGCGTAGGACCTCGATTATTCTCCTGTAGAAACTCTGGTCTTTCTTAACGGACTGGTAGTCGCTGGGCGCCGAGAATACGTGGGTGAAGTAGTCGCCGACCTCCTCGACTTGGACTTCGAGGAACTCCCGTATGGTGTTGGAGGAGACCACGAAGGGGCTCTCTGACACGAGGGCTTCCAGGGTCATCCTGGCGTCGGGGTAGACCCTTATCAGGTGTCTTCTTCTCTCGGGTAGCTCCCGCCAGTCGCCTGGGAGGCCGAGCCTCTTGAACCAGTAGCCTACGTCGTACCACTCGGGGCGCGCGTCGCCTATCTGGTCGTACTCTTTGAAGACCCGTATCCTTGCCTCCTCGAGGTCTACGCCGTGTTTCTCCGAATAGAGCCGAGGTATGTCTGTGCCCCATATGTGCTCCGAGTATCCATGGTCTATGAGGGTGCCCTCCATGTCGAAGGAGATGTGCTTCATCAGGCTCCCAAGAACATTGTGGGGTGGGGCTATAAGATGGGTTCCTCTGGTCTTTGTCCTATCCTGTGGTGGGTCAGATCGTGTTTTTCGTGGTCGACTCGGCGGGTGAGGGGGTTTCGTCATTTCTTTTCTGGGTAGAGGTTCTGGACCAGCAGCGCCGTCTTTTCAGGGGTGAAGTTGACGAACCTGTGGGGCACGTCCGGCGGTATGTTCACCACCACCCCCGAGGCTATCTCCGCCACCTCCTTGTCTGTCTCCACCCTCGCCCTGCCTGTGAGGGCTAGGACGAAGTGTTCCCGGGGGTGCCGGTGGGTGGCCGTGGAGCCGTCCGGCTCTATCCTGAGTATCCTGCACGAGTAGGCTGACACCTCTCTCATGGGCACAGCCATCACTGTGTTGACTCCGCGGTGCCCTTCCCCCGGCATGGGCTC
>CAZCKR010000050.1:4675-7203 GCA_964499305.1 uncultured Candidatus Bathyarchaeia archaeon
CCTGTGGCTTTTCCTTCCTTGCCGCATCTGGGGCATTTCATGTTTGCTCGAATAATTATCATATATACCATATATAAGTGTTAGTGGATTATCCATAAAAAAAGGGACAATCCGGGAGAAAAACAATTATTTATCCGATTCAATTTATTGGGAATTAGCTAATTTTCTAGTTTGCTTATATCTAGGGGCTCCCGAAATACCTCTGATGAGCCTCATACTCGGCACCAGCGGCTGGAGCTACAAGGAGTGGGTGGGCCCCTTCTACGAGAAGAAGACGGGCATGTTCAGCCACTACGCCAAGGTCTTCCAGACCAGCGAGATCAACAGCACCTTCTACAGGTATCCCAGCGAGGGAATGATACAGGGGCTCAGACGCAACGCGCCTCCGGGCTTCCTCTTCTCGGCCAAGCTCCCCAAGCTCATCACCCACGACAAGTGGCTACGGCTGGGAGAGGGGGTGGAGGAAGACACCTGGCGGTTCCTGGAGCTCATGAGGCCCCTCGCCGAGAGGCTGGGCCCCATACTGATCCAGCTCCGTCCCAAGTATAACTACGAGGAGCACGCGGGCGTCTTAGAGGATTACCTTGACGCGATCCCGGGCAACTACGAGTGGGCAGTCGAGTTCCGCAACGAGTCTTGGCTCAGGGACGAGACCTACGATATTCTGCGGAGACACAACGTCGCCTACACCATCGTTGATGAGCCTCTGCTTCCCCCCGACACGGAGGTCACAGCCGACTTCGCGTACATCAGGTGGCACGGACACGGCGAGAGGCTGTGGTACGACTACGAGTACACCGAGGACCAGCTGGAGGCGTGGCTGCCCAAAGTTCAGGACGTGAAGGGCAGGACGCGGCGCACCTACGGCTACTTCAACAACCACTTCAAGGCGAACGCGGTGAAGAACGCCATAGAGATGCTGGGGCTCCTGGGCGAGGCAACCCCAGAGCAGAACATCGTACTAGACAAGATAAGAGACTATAGAGAGACGGCGTCTAGACCGGTGGGCGTGCAGCCTTTGACCGCGTTCCAAGCCGACGAGGAGGACCTAAGCGTCGCCGACCACCTCACCCACTTCATGGACGCCCGGAGGCTAGGCCGCGCAGAGAAGATAAGCGACTCAGACCTTAGCGTCACCGAGAGCGGAGACGAGTCCATCAAGGCGAGGCTTAGAAACTACTACATCGAGGTCGATATGGAGAATCAGGTGATCAAACATAACTGCGACGACTGGCGGAAGGGGATGCACAGGAAACGGATGTGCAAGCATCTGGGGAAGCTCTTCCTGAGTCTACCCCCTGGCCAGTCGAAGCGGGTGCTGGAGAGGATCTGGAAGGACATGGACGGCTGGGGTTTCGAGGAGTAGCTAGAGCTGCGGGACGCCCAGCTTCTTCAGGATGACCTCTACCTTCTTCCTCTCGTGCCCCTTGAGCCCCTTGTCTAGGAGCGCCTCGACAGCGCCGCCGCTCTTCTCGACCATCTGGCTCACGATCTCGTTGCCTAGGAGTGGTATGGCGTACTTTGCGGCCATGTGGCCGAAGGCGTGGTCGTCCATCCTCGACGAGAAGGTTGGGCAGTAGTGGCCTCCGCCGAACCCGATGACCACGTCGGCGTTCCCCTTGTCTTCCATGCCTCCCAGTATGGCGTCCACGAGGTACTCGCAGACGGGTTCGTCTCTCCACTGGGCCTCCCTGCTGCCCACCTCGGCGAAGAACATGGGCACGTCGAACTGGGTGGGGCTGTGGTGCGTGGCCTCTAGGCTTACCTCGAACTTGCGTGGAGGGTCGTCTAGTATTCTGAGGTAGACGTCCCTCATCTTGTTGGGCGCCGTGAGCTGTAGCTCGCGGTTCCGGCCACCGTACATGGCTTTACCGAAGTTTCCTGTCGGGTGTACTGTGAGGCTCGGCTTGCCGCTCTGGGCCCAGTGGCGGCTGGCCACCACGAAGTAGTCTACGTCGTATCTCTGTGACAGGCTGTCGTAGTCCGCCGGATACGGTTTAGGCTCCGCCGGCACCTTGTACCGTTCCTCAGGCACGATGAGCGGCTCGATGACGAAGAGATAGGTGTCGTCTCTTCTTAGGACGTTGTGCTCCTCGGTCTCCTTGAAGCCCCTGTTCAGCAGTATCTCATGCATGGTCTGGCCGGCCGGGTCCGATAATGAAAGCGTTATCGCCGGGTTTCCCATGTAGTCACCTTTCACGCAATAGGCGTGGATGGAGAGTAAAAGGTTGGCGTTAAACGGCGTATGCCAGCAGGCACGGTATTCAGGTTATGCAAGTTTGATGCCGGTATGCATGTAGGAGAGGAATATTTTATATTGCGTGGCCGTTGACTGCATGAAAGTGGACCATATGCTCAGCTCCGACATAGGCAGCATGCCTGCGACGACGGAACCAGACGTGATAGAGGCCGGGGCCCAGAAGTCGGGCACGCTGCTCCCGCTGCTCAACTATGGCGTGGAAGAATACGGTGGGTTCAGCGACGCGGTGGTTTCTGCGTACGCCGACAAGGTGAGGGCTGGCGTCGAC
>CAZCKR010000050.1:7303-11468 GCA_964499305.1 uncultured Candidatus Bathyarchaeia archaeon
GGTTTCATGAACGACCCGCTGCTGGACTACGGCTCCGACGGGCGGGAGGCCCTCAGGGCGGCGTGGGACGAGGTCTGCAGGACGGCGTCGGCCAGGGGCGTGGAGACCAGCATGCACCTGCACAACACCAGCGAGAACCTATTCTGGGAGGTGGAGCACCTGAACGCCGTTGCGAGCCACGTCGGGGACCCCATATACACGAGCGACTCCACCCGTCAGCAGCTGGAGGAGAAGGACAAGAACATCTGGGCCGCGGTGGGGGTGACCCAGTTCGACGACCTCATACACATGCACTACCACGCCGAGGGATACGAGGGAGAGATGCCGGAGAAGATCGCCGAGACGTGGACCGGCATGAAGAAGGGGGCAATCGACCCGTACGTCTTCCTCGAGGACCAGGGAACCATGGAGAAGAGGCTGGGCAAGATCATGGAGTTCTTCGGAGCCGAGCGGGTGACCTACGCGTCACCGGAGTGTGGGCTCAACAGCTTCCCCGACTACGGCGTCGCCGTCGAGTGTCTCAGACGGTCCGCCGCCGCCATAAAGAAGCAGAGACGCTGATCAACAGGGTTTATACTGTACACCTCGGGGATATCATAGTGGTGCCGACGTTTGGGTAGAGTCAAGAAAGGCGAGAAATGCAGCGTCAAGGGGTGCAGCGAGGAGGCGGTGCGGTCGCTCAGCGTAGCCAAGGTCAAGAACGCTGGGCTCGACGTGGAGGGAGCCAAACGCGCCTATCTCTGTAAGGAGCACTACAAGGAGTTTAAGAAAGGGAGTAAGAAGGACGCCCAGATAGAGAAGTGGCGCCACGGAGTCGCTTGAAGTCGCCTCTACGTGAACTAGGCCTCCGATGCCGGAATAAAAATAAAAAAGGGGACACGATGGTTCGAGTATTTACTCGCCGGTGGAACGCACGTATATGTTCTTGAGGAACCATCTCATCGTCATGTGGCTGCTGACCGTCACGTCATTGCACCAGAAATGGTTCCATTCCTCAGTCCCCACCTCGAGCAGCAGCCAGGTATTCGCGGGATAGGCGTCTGACGAGTAGAGGTGAGACCATCTCTCATAGCCGGCGCCCCAAGGGCAGCGGTTCCAGTAAGCATCCGTGCCGGTCCGCCGGTAGTCTAGGATCGTCCCTTTTCGTAGCGCCCCCGGCCCAGGGGATACCACCTGTAGGTACGTATGGCTTTCCTGATCGCAGTTCGCACCCGACCAGCCGAATTCATCGTCCAGCCTCCCGGAGTGGCATGTGTTGATGTTCTGCATCTTTATCCAGAGATCGATCATCCCGGCTTGGGGGGGCCTATACCAGAAGCGGACGGCCGTACGGTATCTCACGTAGGCCCAGTCGCTGTCGTCGGCGCCGCTCACCCTGATGCCTGAATATGTCCCTACCTGGCCTGCGGCGGAGTTGAGGTACCTATAGAACGCGGGGTAGTTCGGCTCATCAGACTTACCCCACCAGTAGGCCCAAGCCCAGCCAGGGTACGGCGGGCCGTGCACGACCCACGGGTTATGTATTTCTTTAGGCACGTCCTCGGGATGGACTAGGTAGTTCGGCTCCTTGGGGCGGCCCAGCGTCTCGGCCACGGCGTCGCTGAGCTCCTTACCATGTTTTGCGCGTAGCTGCTTTACCTTATCGTAATCGAATTTTATCTCCTTCAGGAGGCTCTTCGACTCCTTTATGAGCTTCGCCCTCACCCGCTCTATCTCGGTTTCTCCCTCGTAGGTGGGGAGAGCCTTCAGGTGAGCCTCGCGTATCTGTTGCCGAGCCTTCTCCTGAGTCGCCCTGTACCGGCGTATGTTGTCTCGCCCTATCAGAGACTGGAGTTCTCTCTGGAATCCGCTGCCGATCCGCATGATATTCTGGTTCATGACCTGAGCTTTTTTCAGTTCCACGTCCCTGAGTTCGAGGGAAATCCTCGCTGCGGCCTGTTGCTCCTTCATGGGGACCTCGGGTGCAGGTTCCATGTCGAATCCGGTGCTGAACCCGGTGTTTTCGGACATTTTTCATACTCCTTTTAATTCATATGTGACGCGTATGAGTGTCACCGGTCATTAGTGGTAGTGAGTTATTGATTTTATCCGCGTCGAAGGTACTACCACGCGAATTTATAATGAATTGATGTCACTCAATCCTTTAGCTATTAGTGACGATTGAGTGTATTCAGGGAACGTGGGCGAATATGAAAGAAAAAGATGAAAATAGTAAAAGCCTAGACCTTTAACCGACGAACTTGGGCCTGTCCTGAAGGTAGACCGGCAGCGGCACAGGCCTGTAGGGCTTGTCCATGGTCTCGCCGTGTATCTTCTTCTGCAGGTCCTTCACAGACATCTCCTGCGAGTCCTTCACTCCGCGCACCCTTACGGGCAGCTTCTCCTTCCCCTGCTCGCGTTCACCGACGACGATGATGTAGGGCACCCACTCCTTCTCGGCGTCCCTGATCTTCTTGCCCACGGTCTCGTCTCTGTTGTCGATGTCCACCCGCACCTTGCTGAACTTGCCGCGTACATCGTCGGCGAACCCGATGTGGTCGTGGCTCACAGGGATGATCCGTACCTGGGTTGGCGCCAGCCAGAGGGGCAGCTGGGGCTTGTAGCCTTTGTCGGCCTGCAGCCTCATGGCTTCCCGCTCCAGTATGGCGTAGATGTCGCGCTCGATGGCGCCGCTGGGGCTGCAGTGGAGTATGTACGGGTGCTTCTGGGTGCCGTCCTCGTCCATGTACCTGATGTCGTACCGCTCCCCGTTCTCGACGTCGATCTGGTCGGTGCTCATGGCCGAAGCCTTGTCCAGTGCGTCGACGAAGTTCATGTCCCACTTCAGTATGAAGTAGGCGAACCGCTCCTTCCACATCTCCACGAGCACGGGTTTGCCGTGCTTCTGCACGAGCCCCTTTATGAACTCCTTGTTCTCGTTGTAGAAGTCCTCCACCATCCTGACGGCGAGCTCGTAGTCCTCCTTCTCGAACCCGATGCCCTCCAGCACGTCCTGGCTGAGCTTGAAGCGGCGCATGTACTCGCTCCGGGCCTGGTCTAGATCCTTGCAGAATGCGTGGACGTCTGGCATGGTGAACGCGCGGAGCCTTCGGAGCCCGGTCAGCTCTCCGCGTTGCTCGCGGCGGAAGCTGTAGCGGGTCATCTCGTAGATGCGCATGGGGAGGTTCCTGTAGCTGATGGTTGCGTCGTGGCTGATGAGGAACTGGCCGAAGCAGGCGGCGAACCTCAGGAAGTACGAGGTATCGTCCGACTCCACGGTGTACTGGCGTGCGGGGAACCTGTTGAGGTAGCTCTTCAGGGTGGGGTGCTCTAGGCTGTACATGATGGGGGTCTCCACCTCCATGCCGCCGTACTCGTGCACCATGCTGGTGACGTAATCCTCCAACAGCGCCTTCACCATCCTGCCCTTGGGGTAGTACCTGAAGTTGCCCGGGTCCGACGCCGGCTCGTAGTCCACCAGCTCTAGGCTCCTCATGAGGTCGACGTGGGGAGGTGTCCTGTCCACGGTGCGGTCCTTGGCGTACTCGTATCCGCTGAAGATGCGGAGCTTTTCTCTGCCCTGGAAGTCGAACTCGTCGAGGTCCCAGAGCTTGCCGTCCAGGTCCATTATGTACCAGTGGCTCCTTAGCCTCTCCTCGGCCTTCAGCGCCTCTGATACGACCTCTTCCTTCTTTTCACTCATGGGTTTCATCTCCGAAGAAGCCGTGGTGGTGCCTCCATGGGTCGCGCTGCCCAGATACTTCGTTCAGAACATCGGAGGAGCGTCTAAGGTATCCAGAGTGGGCCATTCGGCCTAGTCTGTTTGGCGGGACATCACCGCGTTCTCCTCTCACACCCTTGAAGGAGTCCACCGCTTTTAATCTTTATGCATCAATCCTTAGGCCTCAGGTCGGCCTCCGCGACTCGGTACCTGCCGCTGACGCCGTCCCAGACCCGCTCAGCCTTCCTGACCTCTATCCGGTACCTGAACCAAGGCGCGTCCAGGACCAGGCTCTCGTACTCTCCTCCCTCGCCGCAGGGGTCCACGCCGAACCTATCCCTGAGCTCCACGAGCCTGTTGACCGACTGCCTGTCCAGCTTGGCCCCCAGCCACCTCTGGTCTAGACCTTTGGCTGCCACGGCCGAGAAAACCACGACTATGCCGATGCGGAGCATCTCGTTCAGC
>CAZCKR010000050.1:11478-12902 GCA_964499305.1 uncultured Candidatus Bathyarchaeia archaeon
GACGCGTTCATGGCCCCAGAGGGGGCTGACGTGCTCCAGCCCCAGCTCACCGCATATCCGATCTACCCGATCCCTCTGGTAGCTGGACGCGATGGCCCCGGTGACGACGCCTTCTACGTCCAAATCTTTTAGGCATCTCTTTAGGTCGTCGAGCTCTTTCTCCTTGACTCCTCTGGTCTTTGCCTCGACGTGCTCCTTGCCCCAAGCGTATGCCTGGAGCTCGGTGAGCCCGATGTTCACGGTGTGGAACATGTAGCTTTCAGGGTTCTCCGAGAGCATGGAGACGAGGTAATCAACGTCATGGCCTTTCTCCTCGGCGAGGCGTGCCGCGTAGCAACTGTCCTTGCCGCCGCTGAATAGTCCTGCGAGACGCATGAGGTTGAAGCGGATACATCCCTGATAACGTTGACGCTTAGTTACCCAGATTCTCATTCAGGCTGAGTCCTCATACACCCCGGAAGAGATTATTAAAAGCACCAAGACATGATTAAACATGGAGATCAAGCCCATCCCCCTGAACTACTTCTTCGGGATGAACTGCTACCTCATCAAAACCGAGGCAGGGTGCTTCCTCATAGATACAGGCATAAAGAAGAAACGAAGCCAGCTTGAACAGGAGATAATTGAAGCCGGGTGCAGGCCGAGTGACCTAAAGCTCGTCATCATAACCCATGGCCACATAGACCACGTTGGCAACGCCGCCTATCTGAGAGAAAAACATGGGGCGAAGATAGCCATGCACGGCGGCGACTCGGCTATGGTGGAGAGCAGGGACATGTTCATCGATATGCGGGGCGGAATCGTGATGGGGCTGGTGGGGGCGTTGATTAAGATACTCGGCCTCAGCGACTACGAGAAATTCACCCCAGACATATATCTGGAGGACGGCCAAGACCTCTCACCCCATGGGCTGGACGCTACCGTCATCCACACGCCGGGGCACTCGGAAGGCTCGATCTGCATACAAACGGCGGAGGGAGACCTGTTCTGCGGAGACCTCTTCAACAACACCAAGAACCCCGAGAAAGCCAGCATAATCCAAGACCCTGATAAGCTTGAGGCCAGCGTAGAGAAAATCAGAGCGTCGGAGTATAAGACCGTCTACCCAGGGCACGGAGAGCCATTCAGAATGGAGCAACTCGCGGAATAAGTAGAATAGAGTTAAAACACCACGGGGTTATCCGGCCGCTCCCCACGTAAAACCTTCAGGACGCCCTCCGCCACCTGCAGCGCCATGTTGACCATGCCCTCCAGGGTGCAGGCGCCGAGGTGAGGCGTCAATATGACGTTGTCCATCCCCAGGAGCGGGTTGTCTGCTTCGATGGGCTCCACCTCGAAGACGTCCAGCGCCGCGGCCTTGATCTTGCCTGACTCCAACGCCTCGATCATGGCCGCCTCGTCCACCACCCTGCCCCGCGCCATGT
>CAZCKR010000051.1:0-5334 GCA_964499305.1 uncultured Candidatus Bathyarchaeia archaeon
CGCATCCCCATAGGCGTCTTCTACCAGGAGCAGAGGCCGCCGTACCGCGAGAGCTTTCCCGCTCTCAAGGAGGGAGTTCTAGTGGGGCAGCCCCTCGAAGCCGACTTAAAAAAGCTTCTTGACGAGTTCAGATAGCTCTTTACTTACCTTTATCTTTTCACCGGCGTTCTTCTGGGCATGAGCGAGGTTAGGCGGATCAGGGACGACGAGTTCGAGGAGTACGCGAGGATCACGCTGGACGCCTACCCGGCCATGTTCACCGACGTAACCGGGGAGAGGCGGCGGGGCTGGATAGAGCGTATGAAGGCTACGCAGAGCGAGTACGACTCCATCAACTACTACGGCGGCTACAGGGGCGGCGAGATGGTGGGAGGGATGAGGCTCCACGACTTCAAGATGACGCTATACGGGTCACAGGTCCTCGTGGGCGGCGTGGGAAACGTCTGCGTCGACCTCCTCCGCAGGAAGGAGCACGTCTCCAAGGAGATGATGGAGTTCTTCCACCGCCACTACCGGGGCAGGGGCGCCAAGCTCGTCGCCTTGTACCCGTTCAGGTCTGACTACTACGTCAAGATGGGTTACGGGTACGGCCGAAAGATGAACCAGTACAGGTTCAGGCCCGAGGACCTGCCCAGGGGCCCCAAGGATAACGTTTCGTACCTCGACGAGACGGACAAGGAGGCCTTGACTGCCTGCTTCAACAGGTACGCCCACAGGACCCACGGCATGATAGAGAAGAGGGCGAGCTACTTCGAGAGGCTCCTCGCGCGCCACAAGGTGGTGGGGTACAAGGAAGGCGCCGCGATCAAGGGCTTCGTGGCGTTCGGCTTCAAGAAGCTCATGGAGGACCACGTGCTGCTCCAGAACCTAGAGATACACATGCTGGTATACGAGACGCCGGAGGCTCTCCGGGGCTTGCTGAGCTTCCTCGGCGTGCAGCTTGACCAGGTGGACAGGGTGGTGCTGAACACCCAGGACGACGACTGGCACTTCATCCTCAAGGACCCGCGGAACGGCGTGCCCCACATGTTCTACACGAGCCAGGAGACCAACGTCCAGGGCGTGGGAATCATGTACAGGGTCATCGACACCCGCGGAATATGGGAGGAGCTGGCCGACCACAGCTTCAACGACGTCAGCCTCAGGGTGAAATTTACGGTGCGGGACAGCTTCCTGCCCGAGAACGACTGCAGCGTAGTCGTTCACTTCACAGACGGAAAACCTGAGGTCGTAGATGGAGGCGACTACGACGTTGAGACATCCATGGACATCTCGTGGTTCAGCAGCCTGGTAATGGGGGTCGTTGACTTTCGTAAGCTCTGGGTCTACGGACGGGCGGAGGTCTCGGACGAGTCATACGTGGATACCCTCGACAGGCTATTCCATGCAGACAAGAAGCCCGAGACCATAGAGGAATTCTAGAGCCCTTTATGTTGTCCAATGTGTTCAGATGTCTACTGATTAGATAGTTTGGGTGGCCTCCTGTGCCTCGTCGCCTGCTCGTATGCATAGGAGATGCTGAACAGCGTGGGCTCGCCGAATAGCCGGCCAACGATCTGTAAGCCGGCCGGGAGGTTGCCGTAGGTGAACCCCATGGGGACCGTGAACCCGGGCAGCCCCGTGTGGGGCGGTATCTTCTGGCTGTTGTCGCCGGCGGGGCTCTCCATGTCCCCGATGAGCCGCGGCGGGTTGCTCCACGTGGGGTACACCATGGCATCGACCCCCGCCTCGTCCATGGAGCCCACCACCGCCTCCCGCAGCCTGATGTTCTTGGGCTCCGTGTAGAGGTCGCCGCACGACGGCTCCGGCGCCTCAAGCATGTCCCTCAGCCTCTCGGCTATGTAGTCGCTGTAGAGTCCGCTGTCCACGATGGATTTCAGCGTCCTGTGGGGCGGGTCTCCTAGAGTCGCCAGGTAGCGCTCCAAGTCGCGGCGGAAGGTTCTGCACCAGATGTCCTCGGTGAGGCCGCCGAAGTCGGGGATCTCGACGGGGTCCACTACCTCGGCGCCGCCGCTGTTCAGATCGTCTAGTGCCTTCTCGAAGACCTTGAGGACCTCTGGGTCAGTCGTTGGCTGGTCCGTGTAGTACCTGAATACGCCGATCCGCTTCCCATTTAACCCGTCGGAGTCCAGATACGCCGTGTAGCTCTCCGTGGTCTTCCCTACGCCGAGCCCCGTGATCGGGTCCGCTGGATCGTACCCCGCGATTACGTCGAGCACACGCGCGGCGTCCTCGACGGTCCTACACAGGGGGCCGCCGACGTCGTTCCTGAGGTATAGGGGTACGATGCCGTCGCGGCTGGTGAGGCCCATGGTGCTCCTTATCCCGACTAGGCAGCAGTGGCTAGAGGGGCCCCGGATGCTGTTCCCAGTGTCTGTGCCGAGGCCGACGAGGCCTAGGTTGGCGGCGACGGCGGCCGCGGTGCCTCCGCTGCTCCCCGCCGGCACACGCTCTAGGTCGTAGGGGTTCCTCGTGGTGCCGGCGACGCTGCTCACCGTCTGGTATGGGCTGAACGCCCACTCCGCCATGTTGGATTTCCCCAGGACTATTGCCCCCGCCTCCCGTAGCCTACGCACCTGGTAGGCGTCGTCAGGGGGCAGGCTCCCCTTCATGGCGAGGCTCCCCGCCGCCGTCTGGAGGTCGTGGGTGTCGTAGTTGTCCTTGATTACTGCCGGCACCCCATGTAGCGGTCTCAGCTTCCCCGTTCTCCTGATCTCCGCGTCGAGCTCACCGGCCCTGTTCAACGCGTTCGGGTTCAGGACGACGAACGCGTTGAGCCCGGTGGGTTGATCGTACTCCTCGATGCGTCTCAGGTACGCCTCCACGAGGCCTCGACACGTCACCGTGCCTTCCCTGAGACCTGAGTGGAACTTGGCTATCGTGAGTTCAACGACTTGAGGCATGAGATGTACTCGATTCCAGGGGGTGATAAGATTTAGGCTAGGCGTCTTCGAGGGCACTCCCTATCTCCATCAACCCCGGGGTCCTATCCCAATCACCCTACAAATGTTACCGGGTTTTAGCCCATCGTAGGGAGTTATCTTCCAGCCGAATCTCCACGGAGTTCTCCTCGTAGAGGCAGCCCAAGTACGCCATGAGGGTGGTGTGTATCAGATAGTACTGCTGCACCACGTCTAGGTCAAGGCCGTAGCTTGAGCACATCTCGGACTGGACCTCGGACGTGGACTTGGGCTCATCCAGCAGTCTGAGGACGTCCGCCAGTATGGTCTCGACGGTCTCCAGGTTCCTGTCCACGAGCCCGGTGATGTCGTCGGTGGGCTTGGTGTGGCTGGGCACGTAGAGCCCATGCCTCGTCTCCTTCAACGTCTTCAGGGTGTCCCTGTGGCTCCTGACGTCCTGAACCACGGGCACCCGGTACTTGTCTATGACCCGTTCGCTGAACACCGTGTCGGCGCAAAACAGCACGTCGTCCACGAGGACCCCCACCTGGTTGAGGCTGTGCCCGGGGAGCGGCACTATCTCAAGCTCCCTGCCGTTTATCGTCGTCTCGCCTGGCGTCAGCACGTGGTGCACGGGGGACGGCTTGGCGAGCACGAACTTGTTCCTCAGGTTCCTGATGGGCGCCGCGCCGTGGAACAGGTACACGGGCTCCAGGATGGGGTTCTGGATGATCCCCGACTCCACCGCCGGAGCGTACACGGTGGCCCCGGTGTTGCGAACCAGGTAGTCGTTGCCTCCGAAGTGGTCGGCGTGGCTGTGGGTGTTTATGATGGCCGCGACCTGGATGCCGCGTTCCTCCAGCAGCTTCCTTATTTTACGGCCCGAGTCTCTGTCTAGGCCGGTGTCTACGAGCGTGGCCCTGCCCTCGTCTATTATGACGCCGATGTTTACCGCGCCCGGGATGTAGGCGACGTCCTCCATTACGTACTCTAGCCCCATGGAACCACCTGACGCCAACAAATGGGCGTGAGCCCTGTTATGTGTTACGCGGAAAAACTATAGGGTGGAGAAGAAGGCCTTGAGCCTACCCTCCATCTCCTCGCCCATGCCGTAGGTGTTGTGGCCCACCCCGGGGAAGAGCTCCAGCTTGACCTCGCCTCCCGCGGCCCTCAGCGCCTCCGCGAGGGCCACGGCGTTGGCGTCGGGCAGCACGTTGTCGTCCTCGGCGCCGTGGAAGATGGCGGTCCTGGGGAGGGGCGACCCCTTCCTGAGCCTCCGAAGCCGGGGCAGGGGATCAGAGGCGGCGAGACTCTCCACAGCCTCGTCGTCGGGCATGTCTGGGGGCAGCCCGTAGGCGACCAGCTGCTGGTCCTTGAACTTGTGGTCCCTTATGATGGACTCGATGCTGCTCACAGCCTGCATGACGGCCACTTGCTTCACCCGCCCCATCATGGGGCCGAGGACGCTGTTCCATATGAGCAGGCCGCCGAGGCCTCCGCCCATCAACCCAATCCGTTTGGGGTCTACGTGGGGGGAGGCCGTGAGGGCGTCGAGGAGGGCGCCGTTGGCTTTGACGCTGCACGGGTTGCCCCAGTGGTTGCCGCAGGCGTGGCTGCCAGCGATGGCTATGTTGTTGGTCATAACCGCCTTTAGGAAAGCCGTCTTGCGGTCCTCCTCCAGCCAGTCGGCGGTGTCCTCCTTGACGTAGCCCCGGTTGCCGTGGTGGTGGATGACCACAGCCGAGGACATGTCTGCCTTGAAGGTCTCGGGGGTCCAGAGGTAGCACCAGTCTCCTCCTGCCTCGAAGAAGACCTGTTGCTCGCCGTCTCTGAGTGTCGGGATGTCTGTCATAGAATCACGTCTACTTACTCTGTGGGGCCTAGTAAAAGAAAATTGCCGCGCCGTCGACCCCGTTTCCATTTTGTCAAGAATTATTAACGTAAAGGCACCAGTTTGAACCATGGGACAACAGGGTAAGGGAACCATAGTCGAGGAGTGGGATACGGTGACTATCCCGGCTGCTCCCAAGCTGGAGAGGGTCACCTTAGAACCTTCCACGACCGCTTTGCTGGTCCTCGACGTCCAGAACCAGAACTGTAACGCGGAGAGGAGGCTCCGCTGCGTCGAGTCAGTACCAAGGATCGCTGATCTATTGGGGAGGGCGAGGAAAGCGGGTGCCCCGGTCGTCTACAGCCTCACCAGAAGCGCCGAGCCTGAGGACATCAGGGAGGAGGTCAGGCCCCTGGATGATGAGCCTGTCGTGAAGTCTGGGGTGGACAAGTTCTACGCCACGGAGCTAGAGAATATGCTGAAGGAGAGGCGTGTCGAGACGGTGATACTGGTCGGCACGTCGTCTAACGGGGCTGTCCTGCACACGGCGACAGGGGCAGCCGCGCGTGGACTGGATGTGGTCGTGCCTGTGGACGGCATGTC
>CAZCKR010000051.1:5434-12741 GCA_964499305.1 uncultured Candidatus Bathyarchaeia archaeon
GGTGTGGCGACGACCATCGCCGTCTGCCTCCACGAGATACCTCAGGAGATAGGGGACTTCGGGGTGCTCGTATACGCGGGGATGACGCGTAGAAGGGCGCTGCTCCTCAACCTAATGTCGGCGTCGACGGCGATACTGGGGGTGGTCATAGCGTTGACTCTGAGCGCGTACGTGGAAAACCTCGTGGCCCTGCTGCTCCCCTTCGCGGCGGGTAACTTCATCTACATAGCGGGCTCTGATCTGGTTCCTGAGCTTCAGGACGAGAAGCAGCTCTCCATCAGCCTCGTTCAGCTCGCTTTGATGGTGCTCGGGGTATCTCTGCTCTATCTCCTGAAGTTCATGTAGCCCCCGCATCACAGGTCTAAACGTTTAATGTCTATGTAGCATAGTCGTAGGCATGGAGGATGTTGACTTCGGGGTCCAGATAGAGCCCCAGTACGGCTTCACGTACGAGCACATCAGGGAGGTCGCGTCGGAGGCAGAGCGCCTCGGCTTCGAGTCCATCTGGGTCTCGGACCACTTCTTCATGACCGACGACTCCCTGGACATAAACTGCCTTGAGTGCTGGACTGTCCTCACCGCGTTGGCGCGAGACACGACGAAGCTGAGGCTGGGGGCCATGGTGGCGTCCCAGAGCTACAGGAACCCGGCGTTGTCGGCTAACATGGCGGCGAGCGTCGACCACGTCTCAGGGGGGAGGCTCAACTACGGTATAGGCGCCGGCTGGAAGGAGGTCGAGTACAGGGCCTACGGGTACGGGTTCCCAGGGCCTGGGCGGAGGATCAGGCAGCTGGACGAGGCTGTGGAGATCGCTAAACGGATGTGGACCGAGCCCAAGGCGACGTACATGGGCAAGTATTACCGGGTGAAGGATGCCCTCTGCATGCCTAAGCCGGTTCAGGAGCCGCTGCCCATATGGATCGGCGGGACAGGCACCAAGACGCTGCGGGTGGCCGCTAAACACGCCGACGCCGTTAACTTCGCATGGACCCACCCCCCGGAGTTCTTCGAGGAACGGTTCAAGGTGTTGAGGCGTCACTGCGAGAAGGTGGGCAGAGACTTCGACGATATAAGGAAGTCCGCGGGGCTGATGTTGAGGCTGGTGGACGACCCGGAGGCCGCGGAGCCGGCGAGGGACGAACGCTACCTGAGGTACCTCGGCAGGCAGAACCCGGTCATGGTGGACACGCCTGAGGCCGTGGCGGAGAAGATCAGGGGATACGTCGACGTCGGCGTGACTCACTTCATCCTCAGGTTCCACTTCGGAGACGAGGTCAGGAACATGAGGATGTTCATGGACAGGGTGGCTAAGCGGCTATAGCGTCGACAATGACAGACATCCCCACACATGGCTACTAGATTTATGGCTTCCAGGAAAGATTCGAACCCTACCTATAATGGAGATATCTCGGAAAATTTTTTTCTAACCAATATTATGCTTATTTGGCCTCCCCCCTTAACATATTAAAATATCTAGACACAGATTCTCGAGCTTGAGCGCACAAAGAAAAAGGAGTAAACTTATCATTTCTCAGGGCAATACCACACGAAAATAAGGAGGAATATAGAAGAAAAAAGGTAATTAACTTAAGGTGGATTATCATTTATTGTAGTAACCTCATCGCAAACCCAGTCGGCACCATTGTTATTTGGGTTAGAGTCGGAATCAACGTAAATATCCACATATACCTTTTGAGCCCTATCGGCGTCTGAGGGATTTGCAGGAATCCAGTTCCACCAAGAATCATATTCCCCATCGCCTTGCCATCCGTAGACCTTCCATACTTCTACATAATAAGCAGATCGAGGCTTGATATCACTCTCGGTGGTATCATCTGCGTACTTTCCCGCTGGAATTTCAAATAGGTAGCGGAACTTTACATAGTTAGGTGGATCTCCAGTATGTTCTAAATCTACTTTGCATCGAACATTGACACCAACCAAGCTATCGCTTTCCCAATGATAAGCATAAAAGTATGTCACTTCACCAGTAACATTGTAAGCAAGAGCGACACCAATTGGGATAATCGCCAGAATTAAGATCAGAATTGTAGAAACTTTTCTACTTTTATCAGCTATTTCCATTCTTTTTTTCACCTCCCTTTAAACTTATAGAAGATGACACCTCCTTTCACCCGCCTTGAGAACCATGAGGGAATCGAAGGTTGTATTCTATGAACTCAGTTCTAAGGTGGAAAACAGTGTCCTTAGACTCTGAAAATACTCTCCAAACATAGTGTCCAATAAATTCCCATTCGTCGTCAATCTGAGTCCCGAGTGGTTGACCAGCATAATAAAACACGCCATTTTTATATGTCCATATGGCGCGTGGGTAATTCTCATTACCTACTTGAAACATTATTATCTGCACCGTGGTGTTATCTGGGGCATTAACCCATATCTTGAGCCTGTTTACACCACCGAAGTTTCCAGCTGTCTCTCTAACATACATTTTATAGACGCTGTCGTACTTTGCGTTCTTGAAGTCCAGATCCCTTGCATAGTTATACGGTGGGGCTACGATGTAGTTGATTGAACAGGAAAGAATTATTAGACCGCCGATATATGAAATCAACTTTTCATCTGGGATATTCTTGTTAGGGATGAATCGTGCAGTAGATTCCATACCAGGACACCAGCTGAGGTACTTCAATGTAAAAGATCGAAAATTCAAGGCTTTGGCCCTCTGAGCACCCTAGATATTTTCAGGTGGGTCAGCTTCGGGGATGGCTGCAACCTTTTCTCATCCAACATCTGGATCTATCTCCCTAGCGCCATCCAGCAGCCTACCATGGCACCTGTCCTCCCACAGACACACGCATGGAAGCATCACTCCATCAACTAGCTTACCATGTAAAGAATAAAAGCTTTACGGATTAAATGGATCTGGTGTAAATTGTCCTAAGTATTAACTCAACACACCAACCAATTTATTTCAGGGCTATCGTGGGTTCATGGCGTTAACCCTGGTATGACCTTGCTAAAAATGTAGTGAGCCAACTCTGAAGGAGACCAGTTATCCGAGTCGTGTGGTAGTTCGACGCCTCTCTCTTCTGCTTCGTCTTTAAGCCTCCTTCTGCATCTATCCGCCCATTTATATGAGTCACATTCTGGTTGCTCGTAGTGCCATGTCTGAACGCCATGCCTGATTGAGAAGGTAACTATAACCCTATTATCTGTGGAGGGGCTATAACCCAGCAACACGCCCTTCTTGGAGTCTATGAACCGGGGCTCTATCATGTTCGCCTCAGAGGCGTGCCGCAGAGCGCTCTCCACCTTCCCCACTGCCAATACCTCGGCGTCGTATACAGCCTGACGTGTTATCCCCAAGCGACGCCCAATCTCCGCCTTAGACAATCCCTTCCTGAGAAGAACCCAGATCTCAAGTTGACGATCAGTGAGATACCCACTAGGCAGCATGTTTTTCCAGATAGCAACTCATGGTAAAGCATATAAACTTTACTTCCACACCAGAACTGGGCTAAACTTCCGTCTAGCAACCAAACCCGCTGGGTTCTGAGCTAACCATGATAAAAAATATGATTCTTGGACCGTAAGGTATCATATAGAGAATTCTGGGAAATACGTTCATCATCGAATGTCTGTACGTTCAATAAAGCATTATTTTCGGATCAAGTTAGAAAAATTAATAGAAGAGGGAGAAAATCAAATGTAATTGAATTAATTTAATAAATCGTCTAAAAATGTCCCTTTAAACACTGCATTTTAATAGGTACGCCATTCTACAGATAATCATCAGAAAAACACTGTTAAATGAAATTAAAAATGATGTAAAGCTGGAGAATGGTAGCCCGGGGGAGATTCGGACTGAAGCTCCGGAGACCCTCAGTAGGTCGAGATGTGCCTGATGCATTCATCTCCGACCCGTTTCATGAGCCTCCGGTCGGCGGTGTAGACGGGGATCTCTCTGATCTGCCCCAGCGATATGTAGGCTGAGTCGTAGACTGAGATGCCGTGCCTTTTGGAGTTCTCCACGCATTTATACGCCAGATCCTCTTCGAGCGGGGCTAGCCAGATTTTATACTTGTCTAGGGCTTCGACGATCTCCTTGAGCTGCCTCTCCCCGACCTCTTATCATCTGTAGAGTTAACCCGCATCTGAAGGAAAAAACAGGCATCACTAGATGAGCACAAATTATATAAATAAAACAAAATAGTTGAAACTTAATGGATTTTAAAGTTAATAGGAATGAAATTAGGGACAGTGAATTGGAAAGTCCAAAAATAGTTAATCTAAATTTGCCGTGGTCGCTCGCTGCAGTCGGAGACGCGCTCATTGCGACCCGTCTCAATCAATTCAATCACCCTTTGGACTCAGGTTTCCATGACATGGTAAAGGCAGTTAAAGAAGCCGATGTGGCGTTCATCAACCTTGAAGGTTCACTGTTTCGTCTATCGGAGTTTAAAGGTTGGCCTGAGGTAGAGCATGGTGGTTATTGGCAGGTCGGTCCACCTGAAGCCGCCGAGGATCTGAAAGCGATGGGCTTCAACTTGGTTAACTGTGCCAACAACCACACGACCGACTACGGTGTAGAGGGGATGCGATTAACGAACGAGCTGCTGGATAGGCTTGAGATGGTGCATTCAGGCACTGGGATGAACCTCGGGCAAGCCAGCCGCCCCGGATACCTCGACACCATCAAAGGACGGGTAGCCCTCATCGGTTTCGCCACATCGTTCACACCGATGTCCCGTGCCGGTAAGACGCGTCCCGACATGATGGGCCGTCCCGGCCTCAACCCCCTTCGCGTTGAGCGTACATACGAGGCTGACTCCACTCTCTTTCAGACCCTCAAATCGGCGGCTCCCAAACTCGGGGGACGTGTTCCACAGGATTCCGATGACCAACTTCGTTTGTTTGGCATAACAATCAATCCCGGCAAAGAAACCCAAGTAATCGAAAAGCTAAACGTGCACGATGAAGAACGGATCCTCCACGAAATACGAAACGCGTCCATGTTGGCTGATTATGTTGTCGTCAACAGCCATTCCCATGAACCAAGTAATGAAAGCGTTGTACCTCCACCCTGGCTTGCTGAATTCGCTAAAAAATGCCTCGACAACGGTGCGACGGCCTTCATAGTACATGGGCCTCATCAGCTCCGCGGCATAGAGGTTTACAGAGGAAAGCCGATCTTCTACAGCCTCGGTAACTTCATCTTCCATGAGGAACTATATGATCCCCTTCCATCAGACTTCTATGAACTGTACGATTTACCTGAAAGTGCACTCCAGTCAGATCTTGAAAACATTCGATTTAAAGAAGGCACGATTGGATTCCCGTCAAACCCCATATGGTATGAAAGCGTCGTAGCAGTGACCACCTTTGATGGCTCCAAGATGACTGATCTTAAGCTGCTCCCCATCGATCTCGGGCAGAAATTGCCGAGATCACAACGCGGAACACCGCGGATAGCAGACAAACTAGTAGGTGAAAGAATTATTGAACGAATCGCTCAGCTTTCCACACCGTTTGGTACAAAAATAGTGTATGATGATGGTGTCGGTGTCTGGCAACAATGACCCGTGCAGGTGAGTTCAACGTTTATAATAGCTGCGCGCACGCGACTTGTATTGAGCTGACGAAAATCTTAGTAAAAAAAGTTATTTTCTCTCTCTTTGCGAAATCTCCATCTGCCGTTTTGCTTCCTCAAGTGGAGGTTTTAGGTTAGGGGGAAGGGGTGAAGTATAAACACGGCCCTGCATCCTATCCGCAAGCTCCTCTTTGGCATCCCTCAAAATAGAGGGCTTGGTTAGCAGATCAAGAGCACATGTCGACATGGTTTTTGCTGCAAATATCAACCCTTTGTGGCCTATGCTCATGCCATATTGTGCGGTGCCTTGCCAGGAGTGACCTGGTGTGCCCAGCACTGCACAAGTCGTCGTGAATTCCATCGTTGGCGTGTTCCAGCTAACATCGGATACATCAGTTGATCCGCCTCCTACTTCACCTTCCCCCGAGGGTTCGATTATATCCCTGACGATCTCGAGTCTATCTAGTTTCCTCAAACCATATCTGTTCACGCCGCGTAAGATGGTCTTCTGTTTATCTGAGGGTATCGTGTCCACTATCTCGCGGGCAAAATCGTTTTCTTCTTCGGTGTACTCTGGCGCACCGATCTCACGCATATTGCCGACGACGAGGTCGGCCAATGCTTTGTTGGGGATCAAGTTAGAGATGGCTGTAACGATCCTCGCTTCATGAGTTGTCCCTGTCATGAGCGCTGCTCCCTTGGCGACGTCAAGAACCCGCGCGTATATTTCTACGACTTGTTCTCTCTCAGGGGCTCTGATGAAATACCAGGAACGGGCATATGGTGGTACAACGTTTGGGACTTCACCGCCGTCCTCTATGATGTAGTGGATTCTAGCTTTCTCGATGACGTGTTCCCGGAGGTAGTTGACGCCCATATTCATTAACTCGACTGCGTCGAGGGCGCTTCTGCCGTCCTCGGGATCACCTGCTGCATGCGAAGCAATCCCTTTGAAGACGTACCTGGCCTGGGTGGTAGCCGTGCTACTCCCTAGACTCGCCGTGTTCTCTTGCCCAGGATGGTGGCTGAGACAGGCGTCCACACCCTTGAAGACGCCGTCACGCACCATGAACACCTTTCCTATGTCTATCTCTTCGGCGGGACAGCCAAAGAATTTCACGGTTCCCTCTATGTCGTTTGCCTCCATCGCGACTTTGGCTGCGATCGCCGCAGCAGCCCCAGAGGTACCGTGAATGTTGTGTCCGCATCCGTGGCCTGGGCCCCCTTCCTTTAATGGCTCCTTGAACGGGACTGGTTTCTGAGACAGTCCGGGCAGAGCGTCGTATTCGCCCATGATGCCGATGACCGGCTTGCCTGAGCCGTACGTCGCGGAAAAAGCCGACGGCATCCCGGCTATTCCACGATCGACGCTGAAACCTTTCTTCTCGAGTTCATCGGCCAGTAACTTTGAGGACTCATACTCCATTAGCCCTAGCTCGGCTAACTCCCATATCCTATTGCTGATCTCGATTATTCGTGACTCGTTACTGGATATCCAATCTAAGGCAATTTCTTTCGACATGTTGAGGCATTAATAATTGCTGTATAACTCATATTTTTCGTTTTTTCTTCGTGTGTCATATATGCACACTACGGCTTGATGCTGCACTATTCACCGACCAGGACATGCAATACTTGTATAGGGCAGCCTCAAACGTTGACGACGCCATGAGCCGCGTCGAGCTGGGCTTGTAACATATTTGTGGCTTCGGTGTGAAGCTCTTCAGAAAGCGATCCGAATCTCCATGTAACC
>CAZCKR010000052.1:0-12690 GCA_964499305.1 uncultured Candidatus Bathyarchaeia archaeon
GTTCATATGGCACACTAGCAAACTCATCGTAAACCTCCGGATAGTCATGATACAGAACATCCCATCTGTTCTCGATGCTGAGGGGCCTATCCTTCATAATCCAATAAAGAAGCACAACGAAGATAAGAATATAGAATGAAGACGATCGAACATACTCGTTCAGTCATGATTATGACGAGGCCAACCAAACTTCATAGACAGACCTGGATCAGCCCCCTAAGGGCAGGCTGACCCACCGCCTCTCCCTGTCTGAAAGCTCCACGGCGTTGATTATCTCCTGGACGCGGGCGCTCTGAGCGAAGTTGCCCTGGTTAACCTCTCCGCCACCCACGATCTCCTTCAGGAAGTCGTGAACGAGGTTCGTGTAGAAGAGGCTCGGCCACGGCTCCCCCTTGACGTAGCCTGGAGGGAAGAACCGCATAGGTATCTCGACTGGCACGAACTCGACGGCGTCAGGCTTGGCGCTGTGCAGCGTCTGGCACCCCCCAAACTCCTCAACGAGACGACAGATTAGAGCGCCCTCGGAGCCGTACGCCCTAGCCTCCAAACCAGGGTAGTTGCCGACGGTCACGTAGCTGGACTGGATGCTGCATATGGCGCCGTTGGCGTACTCGCCGACGTATATGTCCCCGTCGTCGATGTTCGTCCGAACCCTGGACCCGTCAATATCGGTCCTGTACAGAACGAAGTTCTTAAGCAGACCAACCACCCGGGTAAGCTCGCTGCCCATGAACCAGAGGCTCAGATCGATGATGGGCGCCCCGTACCCCTCCAGAGACGAGACCTTTATCTCCTCAACCTCCGTGGGCGGGATGAGATCCCTCTTCGTCACAGGCTCAACGGGGCTGATGAACTGGCTGTTCTGCTCGAACCCGTTGAAGATGTAGGGCTCGCCGATGAACCCCTCCTGGATAAGCTCGTACATGTACATCATGGCGGGCGCGTACCTGAAGGTCAGACCCACCTTGGTCTTCAACCCCTTACCCACGGCGAGCTCGTGGGCCCTCCACGTGTCACGGTAGTCGTGAGCCACGGGTTTCTCGCATAGACAATGTTTCCCGGCCTCAAGGGCCGCGAACACCAGCCTCTCATGGTTGTCGAGGTCCTCTGGGCTGGCCCTCGTGCAGACATCGACGACATCGATGTCGCTCCTCCCCATGATCTCCCTGTAGTCTTTGTAGACGTCCGGGACGCCGAACTTCTTCGCCGTGGCCTCGGCAAGCCCTCGATCAAGATCACATATCGCGACGACCTCGCCTAGGGGAGACCTGGCGAAGCCGGGGAGATGCGCGCTCTTCGCCCACCTCCCGGCGCTGATGACGCCCACCCTCAACTTGTCAGCCATAAAGTATCCTCCTACTAACTTAATGGGGCCACAACATAAGTCATGGCGCCTACCTCAACCACCGCTACTCTAGGTCTGAGGAGGAGTAGCGCCGTCTCAGGGAATGGAGCCACGAACTCCTCTAGTGTGCGCATGGTCGCGGGGTCAACGAGACGCCCAAGTAGCGTCCCACGGTTTACCGTGGTGCCAACCGAGTTCTCGTCCAGCCTGGGGACGAAGACGCCGCCCCTAGACGGCCTCAAGACACGCGAAGGTCCCACCAATATGGACTCTTTCTCGTATGATGTCACTCTGTTTAATACCCCTGCCTCGCCTAGGGCGTTCTTAAGGCCGTCGGCAATCCGCTGGGCCCACACACCCTCGTTCACGCATCTACCCCCCATCTCCACCGAGGTCACCTTTGACCCAAGGTTCGAGGCGTAGCCCGTAAGGGTACCCTCCCTCATGGGGGACTCCAGCAGGAAAGGCGGGTTAAACGCCTCGGCAAGGATCTCCGAACCCGGAAAAATGAACGCGAACGAGTTCACGCACCAGCTTCCTCCCCCGTGGAGGTCTATCACGTAATCCGCGTCCTCCAACGAGTGGGACTTTATCATGGCGGCGAGCCGCTGCGTATATGAACCGGAACTGTCACCCGGGAACACCCGGTTCAGATCAAGGCTGTCCAGCGGCGCCACCCTGGAGTCGGCCTCCATGGCGAGCGGGTTGGCGGCAGGGATTATCTTGATGGAGCCAGCCAGCTCATCCACGTCTGTGCTGGACAGGAACTTGTGGATCGCCCAAGCACCCCAAGGCCCCTCGTCGCCGTGCACGCCAGCTAAGATCGTGGTACGAGGCTCTCCACGGTTTATAGAACCCACCACAAGGCTGGCACCGCATTCAGCGGCAAGCCCCGGTATCTTCAGCCTCTCCCATTGGATGTTCTCTGATAGTCTCGACACGGTAAGCACTGGTCGATTCGAGCATAAACGTGTTACACTCGCAGGGATCAAGGGTAGGTGAACTCGCCGTAGGGTGAACGGATCTCCAGGCTGTTCCTCTCTCTTGACAGCTCGCAGCGGCCAACAACGACGCCGCCGACTCCGCACCTCTCAGAGACTGATAACACGTCATCAACGGCATCTGGGCTTACTATGAACTCGTAGCCGACGCCCATGTTGAAGTCCTGGTACATCTCACGCCACTTCACACCGCCTTCCTGCTGTATGAGGCTGAAGATGGGGTCAGGCTCGGGCAGCCCGTCCTTCACGTACCTGACGCCCTTGCCGAGGCGTATGCACTTGGTCTGGCCGCCGCCGGTGTTGTGGACCATCCCATGGATGCCCATGCCCACCTCGTCCAGCACCGCCTTGGCGATGGGCGCGTAGAGCCGGGTGGGGCTGAGGAGCGCCTCCCCCACGGTCATCCCCAGCTCGTCCAGATGATCGTCATAGCTGTACCTGCCCCTGTACCTTCCCCTGGACGGGTGGCTGATCTCGGGGTACTTCTCCACGTACTCGGGCTTCATGAGGGTGGTCCGGGCGAGGGTGTGGCCGTTGCTCATGATGCCGCTGTTCTGCCCCTCCTCGTACCTCACCGCGCCCCCGCTCCGGAGGCCGATAATAACGTCCCCCGGCTGAATTCTGTCGCCTGTGATGAACTCGCAGAGCCTTGCGCGACCGAAGATGGTCACGCAGACGTCCACGGTCCTGAGAAGGTCGGGGAGATCAGCGGTCTCCCCGCCGGCGAACATCACCCCGACGCCCTCAGCCTTCAAGGCGTCGAGGCAATCAGCGAAACCTTCAGCCAGGGCCGATAAAAGGTGGAGCCTGTCGATCTCCAGGGTGTTGAAGGCCACGTAGTCCACGAAGGTGACTGGGGTGGCGCCGACGCAGAGGAGGTCGTTCAGGTTCATGGCCAACGCGTCCTGGGCTAGCCCCCTGAACCAGCTAGGTTCCCCCGTCTCCTTGTAGTGGAGATACGCCTGGATGGGCTTGCTCCCGGCAGAGTCGGTGTGCGTCACCAGCCCCGTCTCCGGGTCATCCGGGTCCCTCTGGATCACGCAGAAGGCGCCTGGGTAGAGATTCTCCACTGCCTCCTTGAACCGGTCGATGCCCGGCTTCCTAACGTCCACCCCTAAGTCCCTGTACCTCGACATGGCTTCACCCCGATAGAGGTATGTGGGGCGGACACGGTTTTTAGCTGTTCCCCTCGCCCAAGATGGATTCAAGCTTCTCCTGATCCACCCTGAAAATCTGTGTGTACGATACCTCGTCCAGAGGCTCCAAGAGGCCTGGATAATGTGTTTGAACCACCTCCAAGACGGGTTCGCCCCTAACGTCTGTCTTGAGCCAGATGGTGACGTCGTTCTCCGACAGCCACTCGGCGTATACGAGCGGCTCATCTACGCCGTAGTAGTGAGGCGAGTAATGGTTCCCCAGTAGGGCCCCGGGCGCGACGCCCCACTTGTGCACGAGCCTGTAGTTGATGGTGGGGTAGTCACACACTATGGTTCCTCCACCGTAGAACCCGTACACGATGTCGGCGGAGATGAACGCCTCCTCCGTGTAAGCCTGGTACCTGCTGTATGTCGGCAGGAAAAAGAGGTAGGAGAGGATGAAGAGGGCGGCCACGACGTGCTCCGGCCTCACCCTGGCCTCAGGGAGAGGCTTCTCCAGCGACGTGCGGGAGAAATGCACCAGCACGGGTAGCCCGAGGGCCGCCACAGGGTTCACCATCCTCAGCATAATCAGGAGGCTGAAGTGGTCAGACCCCAGATATGTGAGAAATATGGGGGTCAGCACCGCCGCGGAGGCCAAGAGGTATAGCTGAGGCTGGTACCTGAGCCACCGTCTCCGCGCCATCCGGGGCACCATGTAAGCCGCCGTCGCCCCCAGCGACAGAATGATGACCCCCGTGGGCTTGCGGGGCCAAACGCTGAGCTTCCACCCTATCCAGCCCAGCATCAGCCCTAGGAAGGTCTTTCCCTGGTTGGCGGGCTCCCACCCCCCGAAGACGTTGTAGAGGCTCATGTAAAGCGGGTACAACGGGTTCCCCGTCTGGGTGTATAGATGGAAACCTAAGACCGCCATGACGACGAGCCAGCCGATCACGAAAGGCAGGCTCTCAGTGTAGAGGCGCTCACGCAGACAGTATCCTAGCAACACGATGAAGCCCACCGCCATGAGCTCGGTGCGGCTGTGCCCAGCCAACGCCAACGCTGCCCCCGACCAGAACGGGTTCTCCCTGATCGTGAGAAGCGACGCGAGAAGAAACGTCAGCGCAAGCGTGTCCTGCATGGCCACCGCGTCGAACACGGCGGCCACCGGGAACACCGCGAAAAGCAGGCCCGAGACCATGCCTGTCCGCCGAGAGTAGAACCTTTCCCCTATCCTGTAGACCAGAGCCGAGTTCAGTCCCCCGAGGACCGTGTTAAGGACCCTGTAGGGAAGGATCGAGGATGATCCCAGAACACCCATCAGCGTGGACTGGACCAGGTGGGGCACCATGCCCCAGAAGTACTCGCAGCCGTTGAGGTCCCAGAGCCGCCATCCGCTGAACCCTACCTTGAGGCTCAGGTAGCTTATCTGCCAGTGGTGGTAGCTGTCCCAGTTCCAGTCCAAGGGTATGTACAGCCAGACCAGCAGCCGGGCAGCTAGAGCGGCGGCGAAGATTATTAGGCTTGTTCTGCCCTCGACGAGCCCCCCGAGGCTACGGCTGCCCCCCATCCACCTTTTAGATATTGTTGATGGTTAAATAAGTGTCGGGCGGCTATAGGAGGCTCTCCAGCTCTGGGTCCGTCTTCTGCAGCTCCCTGCAATGCTCCATGGTCTCGAAGACCCGCCTGATGTGAGGTATGGTTATGCTGCCGCCTACTACGAGGGCCACGTTAAGGGCGTCGTGAAGCTCCTCGTCCGTGAAGCCCAGCTGTTTACACCGGACGACGTGGTAGGTGACGCAGTCGTCGCACCGGAGCACCATGCTCGTGACGAGGCCCAATAGCTCCAGGGTCTTCTCGTCAAGGTGGTTCGGCTCGTAGGCGCGGCTGTCCAGCGCCCAGAAACGCTTCAAGCCCAGATGGCCGCAGCCCAGAATAGCCTCATTCATCCTTTTCCTAAACTCGTTAAACTCCTGAAGATTCTTCATGACACTCGAAGAACCATTGGAATATTTGATGTTTGCTGCGATGCATGAAAAGACTATCTCTAAACGCATTTCGATACCTATTTATTGGTGGGTTCTCAACACGGATTGAAGCATGATTCCTTGGAGATACTTCGCGCTTACCTTGGGGTTCTCCTGGACGCTGTGGGCGTCAGCCATAGCTCTGGACACAGGCCTTGAGTCTCCGCTGGGATACGCCCTCTACCTTTTAGGAGGGATCGGTCCGACCATAGGGGCGGTGTCTCTACTGCATCTCGAGGGAGGCGACCCATTCAGGTTGGTTAGGGAGAGTGTCAGCTTTGGCTCGCTTGAGCTGAGGAGCGTAGCGGTCGTCGTGGCTGTGTCTGCGCTCCCTAACTTCATCGCCGTGGTGATCTCCGAGCGAGGCGTGTCACAGCTGTTACCCGAAGCCTCACCGGAATCGCTGGTTCCATGGTTCGTCTTCCTCTTCGTGGTAGCCGTGATCGAGGAGATTGGGTGGCGGGGATACGCCCTTCCTAGGCTATTGGAGACACACTCGTTGATAGCCTCCTCCGCAGTTCTTGGGGTTATGTGGGCATTTTGGCACGTGCCCCTCTTCCTGATCCCGGGGACGTGGCAGTATACGCAGGGGTTCGGTTCACCCATCTTCTGGAGGTACCTGATACAGATACTGCCGAGGACGTATCTCTACACATGGGTCTACGTGAGGAACGGCTGCAGCCTGCCTTCGATGGTGGTGTTCCACGCGTTGTCGAACATGTCCGGGGAGCTCCTCGACGTGACAGCTAGAGCTGATGCAGCCCGGATGATCCTAGAGACCATCTTGGCTGGCGTCCTGAGGGTTCTCTGAGCTTCCATGCAGGGGAGAGATTTTATGTTAGACCCACCATATCGGGGCTGTGACACGGATAAGCGCCAGGGACGAGGTGATCCTCTACCTGGACGCCAAGCGTACCTTCAAGGTGAAGGTGGAGGAGGGTAAGCAGTTCCACACCCACAGAGGGTTCATCGAGCTGGGCGGCCTAGTGGGTAAGCCCTATGGGATGGTGGTCACCAGCAGCCTGGGCGTCTCCTTCTACGCGTTGAAGCCCCTCATCAGGGACAGGGTCCTCAAGACTGACCGCAGGACACAGGTGCTGTACCCCAAGGACATCGGGTACATCCTTTTCCAGCTGGGCCTCGGCTCCGGGTGCCGGGTTCTGGAGGCGGGGACCGGCAGCGGCGCCCTCACCATGGCCCTCGCCGAGTCCGTGAGGCCCGAAGGAAGGGTCATCACCTACGAGATCGTGGAGCGGCACATGAAGACCGCACGCGGCAACATCGAGCGGTCGGGGCTCATGCATTACGTGGATATGAGGCTCGGCGACGTCACGGAGGGCATCCCGGAGGAGGACCTGGACGCCGTGGTGCTGGACATGGCGACGCCGTGGCTCGTGGTTCCCCACGCCTGGGAGGCTCTCGCCGGGAGCGGCGTCTTCCTATCGTTCAGTCCCACCATAGAGCAGGTGATGAAGACGGCGGAGGCTATGAAGGCCCACCCGTTCATAGAGATAGAGACCGTGGAGCTGCTGCTGAGGAGCATCACGGTTGCCCCTGACAAGACGAGGCCCCAGACCGTGATGATAGGGCACAGCGGCTACCTCACCACGGCGCGGAAGGTCCTGAGACTCATGGACTAGGTTTTTCAACCCAGAGCCGACAGGTACCCCATGGAACTGGTCAAGCCTCACCGGCTGCGGGAAGGCGACACCATACGCCTCGTGGCCCCGGCCAGCAGCATAGAATCCCTCGACAGGAAAGACGTAGCCCGAGGCATATGCAATCTAGAGAAACTGGGCTTTGAGGTGGAGGTGAGCCCCGAGGCGTTGACCACGTGGAGGGGCACCGCGGGGCCAGCCAGGGAGAGGGCCCGGGTTCTGATGGACGGCTTCACGGACCCCGACGTGGACGGCTTGATGTGCGTCTGGGGAGGCTACAACAGCAACGACCTGCTGGAGTACCTTGACTGGGGTCTCGTCAGGGACAACCCCAAGCCCTTCATCGGTTACAGCGACATAACGGCCCTCAACAACGCGTTCCTCGCGAAGTCGGGGCTCGTCTCCTTCCATGGGCCGGCGTTCATCACCTTCTGCCACAGCTTCCTCATGCCGTGGGAGGTAGACAAGTTCAGGAAGATACTCATGGAGGGCGAAGCCCACAGATACACGCCGTCTCCCACGGTGATAGACGACCCCCTGTACTGGCAGCACCCCGAGACACCTGTGGAGGAAGCCGCCAACCCCGGGTGGACCATCATAAGAGACGGCGTAGCCAGGGGAAGACTGGTTGGAGGACACCTGGGCACGTTGCTGCTGCTGGCGGGCACCGAGTACTGGCCCGATATGAGTGGAGCCATACTGTTCGTGGAGTCGGACGAGGAGGATGGGCCGCCGATAAACATACTTCGTCAGTTCAGGCAGCTGAGGCACCTCGGGGTATTCGACGAGATCGAGGCGCTGCTAGTCGGCCGTGTCCCAGGGTGCGTCGGTCTGGAGGGCGACTTGTCTCTGCCACTCCTTGTCGAGGAGGTGCTAGAAGGCGTGGAGGTCCCTGTCGTCGCCGGGCTTGATTTCGGGCACACGAACCCAATCATGACTCTCCCCGTGGGTGTAGAGGCGGAGATTGACACGGAAAAAGGGGCTTTATCGCTATTAGAGCCGGGAGTACGCTAGAATATGGATCATTTTTCCATTTACTTTCATATTTATTTTGTATATTTTATGTGTTTTTTATGAAATCAAGTTATTCTCACCGGATGTAAGAATAGGTTTTTTAATGGGTTTACTGGCGGGTTAAACTAGGGCTGGCTAGTGGGCGCTGGGCTCCCGAGGAACAGTAAGGCTCTCCCGCGAATAATTGGTATGGGCTACCGGAGCGGGACGCCCCAACGGCAACGAGGGACGACGGCCGACCGCTAGCTCAGCTCCACACTCCGCTTAAACATCTTTTGAGCCTGACAGACATATAAAACCTCTCAGCCATTCAGCATGTTACGTAAGCTATAAACACCTACCGTGGAAGCCGCGTAACTTTATCCAGTTGAATCAATATACCGGAAACTGCGCTCACACAAAAACACCGCCTCCGCTTTGTTACACAGATGCATTAACTTTCGGCGATGCAACTCAGTTTACTCTTATATCGTTACACGCCCGTATCAAAACACGCCTCACGGTTTCACGTTTAGGGCAAACGTATTAAAGCCTCTTGAAGGGACAGATTCAGCCCCTGAGGATAACCCTAAAACAATGTGTAACACAGTATAGGGCGATACACATGCTAGACGAGAAAGCTCTAGGCATCATGAAGGAGATGATGGAGGCCTTCGGCCCATCCGGTTTCGAGCGGGAGGTCAACGCCCTAGTTAAAGCCTACATGGAGCCCATAGCGGACGAGATGCTAACCGACAAGCTCGGCACCGTGGCCTTCAGCCTGAAGGGGAAGGGGCCGACCGTTCTCGTGGCGGGTCACACCGACGAGGTGGGGTTCATCATATCATCGATCACCAAGGAGGGGTATATGACCTTCAACCAGCTCGGCGGCTGGTGGGACCAGGTTCTCCTGGCCCAGCGAGTCGTGGTGCGGGGGAACAAGGGCGACGTCCACGGGGTGATCGCCTCCAAGCCTCCGCATATCCTGCCGCCGGACGAGCGAAAGAAGGTAGTAGAGAAGAAGGACATGTACATAGACATCGGCGCGTCCTCGGAGGAGGAGGCAGAGGCGGCGGGGATCAAGGTAGGCGACCCCGTGGTGCCGTGGAGCCCGTTCAGCCTCATACAGGACGACAAGGTGGCCATGGCCAAGGCGTTCGACGACAGGATAGGCGCCTTCGTGGCCATGGAGGCCATGAGACGAATCAAGGAGCAGGGCATCCCGCACCCCAACACCGTGGTCGGCGCCGCCACCGTCCAGGAGGAGGTGGGTCTACGCGGAGCCCAGACCATAGCCCACAAGGTTGACCCGGACGTGGCCATCGTCCTCGAGGTGGACATCGCAGGGGACGTCCCCGGCATCAAGCCTCAGGAGGCCCAGACCAAGATGGGGAAGGGGCCCGGGCTCATCACCTACGACAGGAGCATGATCCCGAACCAGCCGTTCAAGGAGTTCGTCATAGAGACGGCGAAGCAGGCGCAGATCCCGCTGCAGCTGAGCCAGATGGCGGGCGGCGGCACCGACGCAGGCCGCATCCACATGAACAGGGCGGGCTGCCCCACAGTCGTGCTCACGGTGCCCACGAGGCACATACACAGCCACGTCGGCCTCCTCAGCCTGAAGGACACCGAGAACGCCGTGCGGCTGGTGACGGAGCTCATCAAGCGACTCGACGAGAAGACGGTTGAGAGCTTCACCGCTCTCTAGGGTGCCTCGAGGGTGCGGCCTCTCCTCAAATGGGCTGGCGGGAAGCGTAGCCTCGTGGAGAGGATACAAAGTCTTTTCCCGGACGACCATATAGACCGTTCCTACCATGAGCCCTTCATGGGAGGAGGCGCCGTATTCTTCAGCCTGGAGCCGTTGAGGGGCAGCGTCAATGACATCAACCCGCGTCTCATGAACTTCTACAGGGTAGTCAGGGACCGTCCGGAGGAGCTCATCGAGGTGGCCAGCGTCTACAGGTACGAAAAGGAAGAGTATTACCGGCTCAGGAGCCGGTTCAACGCCCGCCCTGCGGACCCTGTCGAGGACGCCGCCCTGCTCCTCTACCTGAACAAGACGGGGTACAACGGCCTCTACAGGGTGAACTCCAAGGGCGAGTTCAACGTGCCCTTCGGCAGGTACAAAGACCCCACCATCGTTCACCCTGAGCGCATCATGAAGGCGGGCAGGCTGCTTCGGGACGTGGACATCCGCTGCGGGGACTTCCTCTACCTCTTGGAGACGTCTGAGGCCGGAGACCTGTGCTACCTGGACCCGCCTTATATGCCCGTCAGCAGGACGGCTCACTTCACCGACTACTCTGCCGGGGGGTTCACCGAGGAGGACCAGCGGCGGCTCAGGGACACGTGTGTCGAGCTGGACTCCCGGGGCGTCGTCTTCGTCCAGAGCAACTCGGACACCGGGCTCGTGAGGGGCCTCTACACGGGCACCGGGTTCGAGCTGGTCTCGCTGAGGACGCTGAGGATGATAAGCAGCAAGGTGTCCAGCAGGTCCAAGGGCCACGATCTGTTGATCACTAACTCTCGGGCCTCTTGACGTCGATGTACTTGATCCAGTCGATCTTTATCATCGCGTAGACTATAACGGCGAGCAGCAGCGTGGACGCGAGTCCTCCCACGACGCCGCTGGACGCGAAGACGTCCCTGACTAAAGCGTAGCTGTACCGGCCCGCGTAGGCTACTGCGACGCACATTATGGTCTTGCCGAGGAACATGGCGATCATCGCCTTCTTCAGGCTGTAACGGAGCATCCCGAGGGGGATGAGTATCAGGTCGTCGGGCAGAGGCAGCACCGCGAAGACGAAGATCACCGCCATACCGTACTCCTGAACAAGAAGCTTGGCGGATTCGAGGCGCTCACCGTACCTTTCGTCTATGATCTTGCGGCCACCGCGGCCGATGAGGTAGGCAGAGAACTCGCCGACGGTCGAGCCCAAGCCGCAGACTAGGCCCAGGATCAGTGGGTTGAGGGTGGCGCCGAAGGCGTAGATGGTGACGACGAAGGGCACAGGGAAGAAGATGGTGAAGTTGCCGAAGATGCTGATGAGGAACGCGCCTGCGTACCCATAGGTCGCCACAAGGTTCCCCATCCACGCCCAGATGTCAGCCAACTCGTCCACCGAACACAGAAACTGATGCATGCGCCGTTATAAACTCAACAGTGCAGGCGTCCACAACATCATTTAAATGGATCATACATGTATTCTTCACATGTAAATATTACATGTTGAGGCGATGGTATGGCTAGGAAGGTGGTCCAGACAGAGCTTGAAGACGACGAGTACCTCCTACTCAAGAAGGCCGTTGAGAAGAAGGGCATGTCCATCAAAGGTGGGCTGAGGGAGGCCGTCCACCAGTGGGTGACGACCCAGATACCGTTGAGCGAGGACCCTCTCTTCAATGTGGAGCCGGTCAAGACCGGAGTGAAGACCGACTCCTCCCGGCTGGACGACGCGCTCTACAAGGAGAAAAAGGGTTGAAGATATTCATAGACACCTCGGCGATAATCGCCTACTACAACGCCGACGACAGGTTCCACCGGGACGCCTCGAGGGTCATGAAGGAGCTGTCCGAGGGCACGATACCTCTCACAAGGCTCTACGTCTCAGACTACGTCTTCGATGAGGCCACAACCTTCATGAAATGCGTTCTGGGGAACCCGGGGCTCGCCGAGAGAGTCGGCGACGCTTTCCTCGCCTCACCGTTCACCTCCATTTTGAGGGTGGATGAGGAAGTGTTCGAGGATGCTTGGAGGAGGTTCAAGACGAGCGCGGGCACGAGTTTCACTGACTGCACATCCTTCGCGCTCATGGAGAAATACGGGATCGGCGCCGCGTTCACGTACGACGGCCACTTCGCCGTGTCTGGTTTTAAAACCCTATAACGGCTATCCACTCTCTCCTGACTGTTAACGTTATCAGCTACGTCGTCACATAATCCATTGAGATCCATGATAGAGGTGAAGACCATCAAGGAGGGCTTCGACGACGTGTTCAGGGTGTGCAGCCCGAACGCGGAGTCGGGGTCGAAGCTCATGGAGGGGAGGCGGCTGAGGGGGATGTGGCTACGGGAGACCCTCAGGGACTATGGGCCGTTCACGAAGGTGGCGTACCTTGACGGCGAGCCAGTGTCCCAGATAATGTACTACCCCGAGAAAGCCCTCCCCTACCTCGTGGGCGCCCGCGACGGCGTTGTACGAATAGAGTGCGTCTTCTCCCGCGTACCGGGTAAGGGCGCAGGCTCAAGCCTCCTCGCCAACCTCGTGAAGGAAGCATGGAAGGGGATCGAGAGCCTGCGGGGAGAGCCGTGCCGTTTCCTCGTCACAGAGCCCTTCGCCACCGGCGAGGGCCTCGACCTGAAAGAGTTCTACAAGAGGAACGGCTTCAAGGAGGGCGACGGCGAGATGTACCTGGAGATCCACGGCGGCTACATGCTGAGGGAGAGGACAGGGTACAAGCCTCTCCCGGAGGACGAGGGCAGGGCGGTGCTCTTCTACAACGTGAACTGCGAGCACAGCGTCAGCTTCGC